>JBMFPK010000045.1:0-12702 GCA_049969155.1 Chloroflexia bacterium
ATGGAGAAGATGGTGGCTTTGCTCCTGCTGGTGTATGCCGTGGGGCTGTTTGTGGGGGAGAACCTACGGGATTCCCTTCTGAACTTCAGGGACGCCGGCCCCCCTGTTTGACCCGCCTTCACGTGCGTGTTAGAATGCCCTTGCAGACGTGTTACGGCCGAAAAGGAGGTCGCCGTTGCTCGATTTTACCGCGATTCGGGCCGATTTCCCGATCCTCCAGCGCACGGTGCACGGGAAGCCGCTCATCTACCTGGACAACGCCGCCACCACCCAGCGGCCCGAACCGGTGCTGGAAACGCTGCACACCTTTTACACCACCTACAACGCCAATATCCACCGTTCCCCCCACCTCCTGGGACAGGAAGCCACAGAGCTCTACGAGCAGGCCCACGCCAACGTCGCCCGCTTCATCGGGGCGGCGGACGAGCGCGAGATCGTCTTCCTCCGCAACACCACGGAAGCGGTCAACCTGGTCGCCGTCTCCCTCCTCCGGCCGGAAAGTGGCCCCCTGCAACTCCGCTCGGGCGACGAGGTGGTCATCACCGTCATGGAGCACCATTCCAACCTCGTCCCCTGGCAGGCCCTCTGCCAGCAGGCCGGCCTCACTTTGCGCGTCGCCGGCATCCACGAGGACGGCACCTTGGACCTCGAACACCTGGCCTCCCTGCTCGGTCCTCGGACGCGCCTCGTAGCCTGCACCCACATCTCCAACGTGCTGGGTACGGTCAACCCCGTCGCCGAAATCGGGCGTATGGCCCGCAGCGTAGGAGCCCTCTTGTTGGTCGACGGCGCCCAGTCCGTCCCCCATATGCCAGTGCATGTGGAGGAGCTGGGTTGCGACTTCCTGGCCTTTTCAGGGCACAAGATGCTCGCCCCGATGGGGATCGGCGTGCTCTACGGCCGGCGCGAGCTGCTGGAGCAGATGTCCCCCTTCCTCTACGGAGGAGATATGATCGCCGATGTCACGCTCGAGCGCTCCACCTGGAACGAACTCCCCTGGAAGTTCGAAGCCGGCACGGCCGACGTCGCCGCCGGGATCGCCCTGGGAGGCGCCGAGGACCTCCGCACCGGCCGGCGGCTCATCGGTGCGATCGACTACCTGGAAGCGATCGGTATGGAAGCGGTCCGCGCCCACGAGCAGATGCTCCTCCGCCGCCTGATGGAAGGACTCCGCGCGATGCCCCGCATCCGCATCTACGGCCCTCAGGAACCGGAGCGCCGCGGGGCCGCGGTCTCCTTCTCCGTGGAGGGCGCTAACCCCTACCTCGTGGCTCAGCTGCTGGATGACGAGGGGATCGCGGTGCGCGCCGGCGGGCACTGTGCCCACCCGCTGGCCCAGAGGCTCGGCGTCCCGGGGACGGTCCGCGTCAGCCCCTATCTCTACAACACCCTGGAGGAGATCGATCGCTTCCTGACCGTGCTCGAGGAGATCGTGCGTCGGAGGCTGGCATGAGCCCACGGTATACGCCCACCCTGCTGGACCATTTCACAAACCCTCGCCATGTGGGGATGCCCGAGGAAGCCGACGCGAGCGGCCAGGGGGGAGGGGGGCCTCTCTGCCCGGAGGATATGGCCACGATCTGGATCCGCGTGCGCGACGGCCGTATCGCGGAGATCTACCACAAGACGATGGGCTGTCCGGTGGCCATCGCGAGCAGCAGTATGACCTGTACCCTCGCCCGGGGGAAAACGCTGGAGGAAGCGCTGCGAATCACGCGCGAACAGGTCATCGAAGCGCTGGGTGGCGTCCCGGAACACAAGGCCGACTCCGTGGTCGCCCCGGAGGCGTTGCACCGCGCGGTGCATGCCTACCTGACCCGGTTGTCCAATTCTCCTACGCCAGATCCACCGTCATCTGGAGCATAAGCTCCTGGAACCCTATCGCCCGCCAGAAGGCCTGGCCAGCCGCGTTCGCCGCGGCCACGCTCAGGCGAAGCTGCGTTTGACCCTGTTTCCGAAACCAGTCCTGTGCCACACGCACAAGTTCTCTGCCGACCCCCTGCCGGCGCATCGGCTCGTCCACGCACAGGTCGCTGATGTAGCCGCAGGTCGGCGGGATCGCCAGCGGCGAAATCGCGCGGATGTGCGCCAACAGGTACCCCACAAGCCCTGGGTGCTCGGCTGCCTCGGCCACAAAAAGGCGGCTGTCGTCGCTCTCCAGGCAGCTTTCCAGATAGGCGCGCATCCCCTCCAGGCCTTCGGCGTCCGTCCGCATCCTCAGGCGGGAGTCGAGGCGGGCATGATAATCGACCATCTGCACCCACAGGCGAAGCACCTCATCCAGATCGGCCGTTCGTCCCTGGCGGATGACCAGTCCTTCCATCCGTTTACCCCTCCTTGCCGGGCCGGACGGCGAGGGCGAAGAGCAGCACGGCGGCCAGCGCCAGTGACGCCCCGAAGTAGAAAGGGGCCGGCGGGGCGATTGTCTGCCAGAGGAGGCCGGCGATCAGGCTCGCGGGGAAAGCAGTTACCCCCACCGCGAAATGGTACAGCCCGTAGGCCGTGCCACGCCGGGCCGATTCGGGCACCACGTCCGCCACGAGTGCCCGACTCGTCCCCTCGAACGCGGCATAGTACAGGCCGTAGAAGATGTACAGCAGCGCGACCTGCCAACCCGCGCACGCCCGCGCAAAACCCAGGTAGATAAGCCCGTACACGCCCCAGCCCAGGAGGATCACCCGGCGCCGGCCGATCAGGTCCGAAAGCGCCCCCAACGGCATCGAAAGCAGGCTGTAGAGTGCGTTGAAGGCGAACACCATCAGGGCGACCTGCACTGCGCTCAACCCCAGGTTGCGCGCCCGCAGCAGGAGGAAAGCATCGCTGGAGTTGCCCAGCGTAAAGAGCACCACGGAGGCGAGAAAGACGTAGAAACGGCGCTCGTAGCCGCGCAGGGAAAGGCGGGGCAGCTGCGCCGTGGTCACGCGCGGGCGCACCTCGCGCACGAGGGCAAGCAGCAACAACACCGCCAGCAGCCCCGGGACCATTCCGACCAGCACGAGGCGCTGATACGTGGCCCGGTTCAGGATCTGCGCCCCCTGCTGGCTCAGGAAGATCACGATCGCAGCGATCCCCGTGCCCCAGACGGCGCCAGCGGTATCCAACGCCCGGTGCAGGCCGAACGCGCGCCCGTGGGCGTTCTCCTCCGCGGAGTCGGCCACCAGCGCGTCCCGGGGCGCCGTCCGCAATCCTTTCCCCACCCGATCCGCGAAACGGATCCCCAGCACCGGAAGCCAGGCGTTGGCAAAGTAGAGGAGGGGTTTGGAAAGGGACGATAGCCCGTACCCCAGCACGGCGAGCGCCTTCCGTCGGCGCAGCCGGTCCGATACCCAGCCCGAGACGAGCTTCAGCAGCGTGGCCGTGCTCTCGGCGATTCCCTCGATCAAGCCGATGATCGCCGTCTTGACCCCGAGGGTATCGGCCAGAAAGAGGGGCAGCAGGGTCAGGGTCATCTCGCTCGAGATGTCGGTGAGAAAGCTCACGAGCCCTAGGGCCAGGATGTTCCGGCGCCCAGGGCGAGGTTCAGAAGATGGGGAAGACACGTTCGGCCTCCTTGGGGCGAAAGGACGATCAATGCGTCGCCCAGGCGTGCGCGATCGCCGCCGCCATCCTCGCGTTGTTGCACAGCAACGCCTCGTTCGCCGCCACGCTGCGCCCGCCCGTGGCCCGCTCCACAGCAGCAAGCAGGTAAGGGGTCAGCGCCCGGCCGTGGATGCCGGCCTTGCGGGCTTCCCGGATGGCCCGCTCGATGGCCCGCTCCATTTCGCGATAGTCGAGATCGGCTTCGGGCGGGATCGGCACGCCGACCACCACCGCGCCGGTCATCCCGAGCGACCACTTGGCCCGCGCGATCGCGACGACCTCCTCGGGCGTTTCCACCCGCTTGTCCACGGGAAAGCCGCTCCGGCGCGAGAAGAACGCTGGGAATTCGGCCGTCCCGTACCCCAGGACCGGGACGCCGAGCGTTTCGAGTTTTTCCAGCGTAAGGCCGATGTCCAGCACCGATTTGGCCCCCGCGCAGACGACGATAGCGCGGATCTGAGCCAGCGCCGGGAGGTCCGCCGAGATGTCGAAACTGGTCGCCGCTCCGCGGTGGACGCCCCCGATGCCGCCGGTGGCGAAAACGGGGATGCCGACCTTCTCTGCCACCCAGATGCTGGCCGCTACGGTGGTGCCCCCGTAGCCGCCCTGCGCGACGACCAGCGGGATGTCGCGCAGGCTCGTCTTGCTCAGTCTGCCGGGCGCTGCGGCCTGTTCGAGCTCTTCGGGCGTGAGCCCGACGCGGATCTCGCCCGCCAGGATGGCGATGGTTGCCGGGACGGCCCCATGGTGCCGCACCGTCTCTTCCACACGGCGCGCCACCTCCAGGTTCCGGGGGTAGGGCAGTCCGTGCGCGATCAGGCTCGATTCCAGGGCGACGACGGGACGGCCGGCCTCCAGGGCCGCAGCCACTTCCGGATGCAGGCGGATACCTTTCTCCATGATCCCTCCGTTCCTTCCGCCGGGGATGCGTTGTCCAAAGGACCTTCCGTTCTGCCCCCTCTCTGCGCAAGCAAACCGCCTTGTTCCGCACGCGCGCCCTACTTTACCACACTTTGGCGCTTTTGCAAAAAGCCGCTGTCCCTGGTCTGTCCCTATAGATCCAGCAAGGGACGACGGTCGCCGCGCAGCGGCTTGCCCCGGGGATGGATGTTCTTGGATGGGTGCCGTCCTCGAACAGCGCGCACAGTGGCACCGTTCGCCGGTCGAATCGGCCCCGAGGGGGTGTTGGGACCCGAATGGCTCGGCGAGGCTTGATTTCTCCGGGCGGCTCGACCGGCGCCGCGCCCAACCACGGAGGGGAAGCACGTATCCCTACGCCGACGGGAAGATGCCGCAGGGTTCTCGCAAGAGCCAGTTCGTTCCTCCCGAGGATGCCCTTCCCCGGTCCCGCGGGGATGGCCCGACCGGAGGGGTTGCTCCCGCAGCGTAAAGAGGGGAGAAGGAACGCGGCGGACGAAACAGGCACTAGCCCGCTCCGCCGGGCAGGGCAAGTCCCCCTTCGCCCCAGGAGCGGATCTCGGCTGCCAGGCCGGCCATGCTGCCCGCCAGCTGCACGTTCCAGAGGTACGGTTGCCGCTCCTCGGGCGGGATCGCCCGGTGAAGCGCCTCGACGAGCGGGTCGGCCATCTCGCGCACCTCGGCCTCACCCAGCGTCCCGGAAGGCAGCGCGAGCAGCACCGCCTGATGGGCCGCATCGTGGTAGAGAAACGGCCCCGGGAAACTCCCCTCCGCACCGCACGCGGGGCAGCATACGCGGTTCAGACGTCCCAGTAGGATGAGCAGCCGGAGGTCCGGACGCTCGGCCGCGTCGACGATGCGCCACACCACGGTGACGAATCGCTTCCGACAGCGGGCACACTCCAGTTCCACCGGTTCACTGAGCGATCGGGCCATCGTTCCTCCGCTCGGCAACGGTAAGGCCCCCCTCCTGCCGAAGGCCTGCCGGGCAATGTAGGTCGAGCTGCTCCCTGCCCAGGAGATTCCGGGGCTCAGGGGGCATCGGGCCATCCCTCGCGCAAGAAGGCCAGTACCCGCTCCAGCACCTCTTCTTCGCCGAGGTTGTCCGTGGGCAGGTACAGGTCGCAGTACTTGCGGGCATCGGCCAGTCGCCGATGCTGCTCGGCGACCATCTCGGAGGTCCAGTCGTTGCGCCCCAGTCGGGCATTGATCGTCGGGGCCTCGGCATCCAGGTAGATCAGGATATTCGGTTGCCCGTGTGCCCGCCACATCCCCGCGATGAGGGAATGTTCTTGGGCGATGCTCTGGGCGTGGTATCCGTGCGACCGGAGCGCCTTGGCGAGCGTGGTTTTTCCGGAGCCGCAGACGCCGACGATGACGATGCGGGGCGTATGGCGGGGCATTGCCCACCTCTTTAGCCCAGCCCCAGGAGGCGCCGCAGGTAGAAGAGGCTCTCCTGGCGTTCCACTTTCCCCCCCGAGACCTCGAGCACCAGCGCCGGTTGCTGGGGCGATACCACGAGCAAGGGCAAGATGCGCGCGTAATCCACGGTGCCCTTTTCCAGGGACGCATGGGTATCCATACGGCCGTCGTTGTTGTGCAGGTGGACGTACACCACGCGCTCGCCGAGGAGCGACACCCACTCCCCCACCGGGTAGCGTGAGTAGATGTTCGCGTGGCCGATGTCCAAGCAGGCCCGTACGGTTGGAAGGTCCACCAGGTCCACCAGATCCCGAAGGATCTGCGGCTGCGGTTCCCACACGTTTTCCAGGAGCAGCGTGATCCCCAGGCGGCCGGCTTCTTCTCCCAGCCCCTGCCAGAAGTCGGCACTCCGCTGCAACCAGCGCCGCTCGAACCCGGGGGCACGGATCAGCGGGTTGAAGCCGGTGTGGAAGACGACCACGCTGGCCTCCAGGGCTGCAGCAACCTCCAGTGCCCGCCGGTAGCGCTCGCGGCAAAAGGCCACAAGCCCGCGATCCCGCAAGCCAGGGTTCAGGTCCGAACGTGGCCCATGTAGCGCCCGCAGCCCGGGGAGCGACTCGAGCAGGGGCTTCAGTTCTTCCAGCCGCGCCCGCCAGTCTCCCTCCAGCAGATCCGGGTCGGCAAAATCCCCTACCTCCACGCCGAGCGGAAACAGGCGGGCAAGCACCGGCAGGTGGTCCCAGTCGTCCCGCTGGCAGGCGACCAGCAGCCGCAGCGCGGGCGCCATCGTCAGTCCCCCAGCAGCCGGGGCACCGGATATCCCTTCAGACGGGTGTAGGGCGGCAGGTGACCGCCGATGAGCGGAAGGGCATAGTGGACGAACGCCTGGGTGGGGTGACCGCGCTCGTCCAGGTATTCTGGTGGGAGGAGCCGCTCGGCCTCGGCGACTTCCTGCAGGTCCACCAGGCCAGTTGTGCAGTAGTAGGCGGGACCGGGAGCCCGCTCCAGGGTCACCATCTTGCCGCTGACCCCCCGCATCATATGGTGCACGGCCATCCGTCCGACCATATAGGCCTCGTTCAGGTCCACCGGGGAGGCGCAGATCATCATCGAACGCTGGATCGTATCCGGTTTCTCGAAGCGGCTCTTCAGGCCCAGTTCGTCGTTCACGAGCTGGCTCAGGTAGACACTTGCTCCTCCCAGCTGGCGGTGGCCGAAGGCGTCCGTAGCGGTGGAAAGCACGGCCACAAAGTTCCCCTGCTCATCGCGCACTCCCTCGCTGAGCGCCACCACGCATCGTCCGCGCTCCCGGTACATCTGGCGCACGTCCTCCAGGAAGCGTGTGATCGACAAGGGGCGCTCCGGGACGTAGATGAGGTCCGGCGGAGCCTCTTCCTCGCCCTCCTTGGCGAGCGCAGCGGCCGCCGTGAGCCATCCGGCGTGGCGCCCCATGATCTCCACGATCTTGACCGGGGTGGAGAACGCACCGGCAATCGTGTCCAGGCTGGTATCGCGCATCATGAGCGCGACAAAACGTGCGGCACTGCCGTAGCCGGGGCAATGGTCCGTGTGGGTGAGATCGTTGTCCACCGTCTTGGGTACGCCCATCACCCGCAGTTCGTAGCCGGTGTCGGCAGCCAGTCGCTCCAGCCGGTAGGCGGTTTCCATGGAGTCGTTCCCGCCGATGTAGCAGAAGAAGCGGATGTTGTGGGCCCGGAACACCTCCAGGAGCCGTTCATAATCCTCTGGCTTCAACCGGTGACGGCTTGTGCCCAGGGCTGCCGAAGGGGTGTAGCGCAGACCTTCGATTACCGCCGGGCTCTCGCGGCCCAGGTCGAGGAAATCTTCGCGCAACGCGCCCAGGATACCGTTACGCATCCCGTAGATCCCCTCGATTTCGGGATAGCCAAGCGCCTCGTGGATCACGCCCACGAGGCTGCTGTTGATCACCACCGTCGGCCCCCCGGACTGGCCCACAAGGAGCCGGCCGCGGAGTGTATCCGTGCGTGCCATCGCGTCCTCCTGCCTCCCGGCGCGAAAGGTCTCTTCATCTGACGCGCCGTTCCGAAAGGCGCCTGTACGAGCGATTCCAGTCTTTTCCAGTATACCAGCGCGCTCCGGCAGCGTCAAGGAAAGTTGACGTGTCTTCCAGTCCGTGGTAGCATGCGCTTGGCCTTCGACCTTTCCCGCAGGAGGAGAGGATGGAAGAGGATCCGCTGGTCGCCCGCATTCGCCGCCTCAAGGAGGAGCGCGATGCGGTGATCCTGGCCCACAACTACCAGATCCCGGCCATCCAGGACCTGGCCGATTTCACGGGGGATTCGCTGGAACTTGCGCGCGCGGCGACGCGGGTGCAGCGCTCGGTCATCGTCTTCTGTGGGGTCGACTTTATGGCCGAAAGCGCGGCCATCCTCAACCCCGACAAGACGGTGCTGATCCCTTCTCTGCACGCCTGCTGTCCCATGGCGGCTATGGCCACAGCGGAGCAGGTACGCGCCATGCGCCGGGATCTCCCGCAGGCTGCGGTCTGTTCGTATGTGAACACCTTCGCCGAGGTGAAGGCGGAAAGCGACATCTGCTGCACGTCGGCGAACGCCGTGCGTGTGGTGAGCTCGCTGGAGGCCGAGGAGGTCCTCTTTGTACCGGACCGCAACCTGGCGCACTATGTATCGACCCAGACGGACAAGAAGATCCACCCTTGGCCGGGCTACTGCATCGTCCACGAGCGCCTCACGGTGGACGAGCTGCAAGCGGCTCGTCGGCAACACCCGAACGCGGTGGTAATGGTCCATCCGGAGTGCCGGCCGGAGGTCGTGGAGCAGGCGGATGTGGTGCTCAGCACCTCAGGGATGCTTCGCTATGCGCAGCAGAGCGAGGCGACCGAATTCATCGTGGGTACCGAGGAAGGGCTTCTCCACCCGTTGCGCAAAGAGAACCCGGAAAAGCGCTTCTACCTGGCGGCTCCCCATATGGTCTGCCGGGCGATGAAGCAGATCACCCTGGAGAACCTGCTCGAGGCGCTGGAGCTCCGACGCTATGTCGTGCGGGTGCCGGAGGAGATCCGGGTCCGCGCGAAGCGGGCATTGGACCGCATGCTGATGCTCTAGGCAGGAGCGCGGAGGCGTGGCCGGCTTTGTCTACGACTTTGTGATCGTGGGCAGCGGGATCGCCGGGCTCTACACGGCCCTCCTGGCGCAGGAGCATGGCCAGGTGCTTGTGGTCACCAAGGCCAGCCTGGAGGAGTGCAATACCCGCTACGCCCAGGGAGGGATTGCGGCGGCTGTGGACCCGAGCGATTCCCCCGAACGCCACTACCAGGACACCCTGGCGGCTGGAGCTGGCCTGTGCAACCCGCGTGCCGTGCACGTGCTCACGGAGGAAGGGCCGGCGCGCATCGCCGAACTGATCGACCTGGGGGTCGACTTTGACACCGTCCACGGCCAGGTGGCCTTGACCCGCGAAGGGGCCCATTCCGTGCCTCGTGTGCTGCACGCCCGGGGCGACGCAACGGGGATGGAGATCGAGCTGACGCTCGCCCGGCTGGCAAGGTTTTCGCGCATCGACCTCTTCCAGGATCGGCTTGCCACCCGCATCCTGGTCGAGGAAGGCCGCGCCGTCGGGCTCGAACTGCTGCACGTGCGGGAGGGACGCCGGGACGAGGTGCGCGGGCGGCACATCGTGCTGGCTACGGGAGGGGCCGGACGCCTGTTCCGCAACACCACGAACCCTCCGGTGGCGACCGGCGATGGGGTGGCCCTCGCCTACCGTGCCGGGGCCGAGGTGGAGAGCCTGGAGTTCTACCAGTTCCATCCGACGGCGCTCTACGCACCCTCGGCGCCGCCCTTCCTGATCTCCGAGGCCGTGCGCGGGGAAGGTGGGCTGTTGCGCAACCACGCGGGGGAGCGCTTTATGGCGCATCTGCACCCGCTGGCGGAGCTGGCGCCTCGGGATGTGGTGGCCCGGGCCATCCTGCAGGAGATGCGTCGCAGCGGCCGGCCGCACGTCTATCTGGACGTTACCCACCTCCCTCCGGCCACGATCCGCCTGCGCTTTCCCACGATCTACCGCACGTGTAAGGAGCTGGGGATCGACATCACGCGCGACTGGATCCCCGTGGCGCCGGCCGCCCACTACCTGATCGGCGGGGTGAGGGTCGACCTTTGGGGCCGCACGAACATCCCGGTGCTCTACGCCTGCGGGGAGGTCGCTTGCACCGGTGCGCACGGAGCGAACCGGCTGGCGAGCAATTCGCTCCTGGAGGTGCTCGTCTTTGCCAAACGGCTGGTGCAGGCCGCGGTCGAGGCGCCCCCGGCCGAGACGGAAGAGGCGCTGCCCATCCTACGCGTGGAAGGGCCGCCCGCCGAGGTCCCGGTGCGCCCTCGCGCACCGGGACCCACCAAGGCAGCGCTCCGAGAGTTGATGTGGGAGTATGTCGGGATCGAGCGGGACCGCGTGGGGCTCGAAAAGGCCCTCGCGCAGATCGCCGCCTGGCGGGAAGCCCCGCCGGAAGAGAGCGGGGAGCAGGATCGGTGGGAACTGGAGCTGATGCTTCTGACCGCCCAGCTGATGGCCCAGGCGGCGCTGATCCGCGAGGAGAGCCGCGGGGCCCATTTCCGGACCGATTTTCCCCGGACCGACCCTGCCTGGCGCAAGGTCATCGTGCAGCGCAGGCCCTGAACGGGGCGTGCGGGAGGAAGAGATGGACAAGGAACGTGCTGCGGGCAACGCCCCGCTGGGTCCGGAGCAAGCGAAAGAACAGGTGCAGCGGATCATCGAGGCGGCGCGGCTCCTCGGGGTGGACGTGGACGAGACCGACGTGGCCCAGTGGCTCACTGCGGTCGCGGCCGGAGGCGCGCCGGGGCAGGCCTGGCAGGTCGACCCCCGAACGGGTGTCTTCGGACACCGGCTGACCCTGCTCGATTTCGATCCCGCAAGCCTGGAGCGCTACCGCCGCATCGCCGATATCGTCCAGTTCCCGGATCGGCCGAACGTCGAGACAGCGATCGCGCTCTCCGGGAGCGCGGCTCAGGGAAAGATCCAGCCCTACCCGGCGGACTATGACTTTTTCGAGCGCATCAACATCATCGCCGAGACGCGCGAGGAAGCCTGCCGTATCCTGGGGCAGATCGTCCGCGAAAAGGCGCTGGAGCGGATGCGCAGCCCGGAGTATCAGCTGACCGAGGTCAAGTTCGGCACTTGGCAGACGGAGGTGGTAAAGGGCGGGAAGGTCCTCCCACCCGGCCACTTTATCTCCTGGACACCGCAGGAAGTGGAGGCCGGCCGCATGGAAGTGTTCCGTCCGAGCGGCGAACCGCTGACCATCCCCTGGGAGTACGGTTGCCAGGAACCCGGTTGGTGCAAGCTGGATTGGGTGATCGCCATTCCCGAGGAAGGGCGGGTGGTGAACGCAAGCAACATGCTGGATGTGACCTGGCAGACCCCCGAGGGGGATATCGTGCCGCTTGACGGCTTCCTCGACCCCTATTTTCAGGAGGTTTACCTGGAAGCCTCCTCGATTCCCCTCTTTGCCAAACTTGCCGGCCGGCTACCGCCGCAGGTGGTCGGGGACTACGTCCAGGCGCTGGAGCACGAGGTGGCCAAGTATGCCCACTCCGAGCCTCCGAACTTTGGCAAGGTGGCCCGACGGCTCTACAACATCTTCCGGCTGACCGGCCGCTATGAGGAAGCCGGTTGGATCCGGGAGCTCTTCGATGAGCCGTCGGCGCGCCTCTACCAGGTACATGCCCTGCTGGAGACGATGGAAGAGGCGCGGGAAGCGCAGGGTCTCGACCGAGAAGCGGAGATCGCGCAGATCGATGAGCTCATCCGGGAGGTCATCGAAACCCTGGAAGGGCCCCAGGAGACGGAGCTCGTGATGGCGCTCCTGCGTCTCCGTGACGATCTGACCGGCAGGCGCCAGTTGGGCGAACCATGGAACGAGCTGTTGGCCCGTTCCCGGCAGCAGGTGATCGAACTGGTGAATCAGTTCTTCCGGGCCAAACTGATGGGCCTTCCGGAGGTCCAGGCCTACATCGAGAGCCTGAAGCGGGAAAGTTAGGCCCATCCTACTGGAGGTACCTGAAAAGCGCCACGGTTTGCCGCTGCTGCAGCAATTGTGGTATATTTAGCCGCGTTATGCCACATGTACCGAGTGATTGCTTCCCTTGCAGTGCCGCTTGCGTGGTCCGGGTTGCGTTGTGGGCAACGGATGGACGGTCCAGCGTGCAAGGAGGAGGCCGGAAATGGCGCAGAAACTGAACCGGGAAAAGATCGAGCGTGAGCTTGCCCAGCATCTGAAGTCGGGGGAGACACTCCTCGTCTTCGGATACGGTTCGGTAGGGACGAAAAGCTGCTACATCGGCCTGACCGATCAGCGCCTCCTGCTCAACGAGAGGACGTTTCGCGACGAGCACAAGGCCCTGGAGGAGATCGCGCTTGCGGACATTGCGGAGGTTCGGCTCAAGAAACCGTTCCTTTTCCCGCTGGACCTGTATCTGGTCTGGCTGCTGGTGAAGCAGCGCCGCCTGGAGATTCGAACGCACTCCGGGCGCCACTTGGAGATCGTCCTGCAAAAGTTCCCCACGATTCCGGGGAACGAGACGGTGGCTGAGCGAATCGTGGCCGAGCTGCAGGCGCGGGTCCTTGGCGTGGTACAGGCTTCGTAGCCGTCTGCGGACGCTTCCCGGAAAGGGTGCCCGGGGGCCAGGGCCCTTGGGGGATCTGCGGTCGGTAGCCGGGTTCCCGCCGGGAAGTGGGGGGAGAGCGCATTGGGCTATCTACCAC
>JBMFPK010000046.1:0-12306 GCA_049969155.1 Chloroflexia bacterium
CAGGCCCGCTTGCGCACGACCGGTTCACCCGGCTGGGGTGCAAGCACCGGAACGATCTCCGCCCCCCAGCTTCCGGGCAAGCAGAATCCCCCCAGTTTCCGGAACAGATCCTTCCGCACCGACTCCACATCCGACCCATCGGGACGGTGCTCCCGCACGACAAAGACCACCGGCCGGCCTGCCTCGCGGAACGCCTCGAGCACACGCGCAAGCCTGGGGATCGTCTCCGGTGCGCCGGCCACAAAGAGCTTCCCGCGCGGGTCGGCGAACTCGTTCTGCATGTCGACGATCAGAAGCGCCATCCCCATCACGCCTCTCCCTCCTCCGCCTTCCGCCCCAGGGCATAGAACGTCGGGACGAAGAGCACCCGCCGGCCGGACCGCAGGGCCTCCGCATCGACCTCCTCCAGCCTCCGCAGCTCCGCCGTAGGCACCACGCCTTCCAGGTCCCGCCTGCGGACGCGCCATTCCGCGGCAAAGCCGTCGTCGGGGTGGGCCGGGAAGATCCAGTTCCCGCCCATCACGCCCACATTGACCGCCAAGCCGGCTGCCGAGAACCATTCACCTAGCCGGCGACCTGCCTCCGGATCTGCTCCCTGGCGCCTCAGCGCTTCCCTCTGCAGAACGCCGAGGCGCGCCAACTCCGGCGGGTGGTCGATGCGCCCGTCATAGTCCGGTTCGGCACAGGCGATCACCCATCCTCCGGGGCGGACCACGCGTGCCATCTCGGCCACGGCTCGCCCAGGATCTCGAACCCACAGGAGCAAGTAATGGCAAAACACGATGTCGAAGCTCCCGTCCGCGAACGGCAGGGCACAGGCGTCCCCGCGCACCCAGGACAGACGGGGTAGCCTCTGCCGGGCGAAGGCGAGCATCTCCGGATCGATGTCCAGACCCACGATGCGCGCACGGCTCATCACGGCGACCTCCCAGGTCACAGCCCCTGTGCCACAACCGACCTCCAGAACCGCGGAGGCAGTAGCCAGCTGTGCCTGCCGGAAGAGCCACGCACGCGTGGCGCGCGTCCACGACGCCTGATGGACGAACCAATCGTGCCACTCCTCCGGTCGACGGAACGGCTTCCGCACCATCCGAACCTCCCCGGACCGGGACCGTGCGGCCGGTCAGGGCCCGGAAACGACCTCGACCCGGTCGACCATCACCCCCAAGGGGCGGTTGTCCGCCAGGTGGCGGTCGTACCGGTGTGGGCGATACGTTTCGCTGCGCAGTTCGAACCAGAGCACGGCGCCTGCTTCCCGGTTACCGAGCGGCAGCGCGTAGGTGTGCCAGCCGTTCGCCACAACGAACGCCCCCAGGCACAGGTCACCCTGCCAGACCGTCACGCGGGGCAGGGGAAGGCCCTCTGGCCGGCCGGCGGACATCCGAAGCACGAGCTGGGCCGGCCCACCGGTCGGTATGCTGAGCCGGAAGCGCACAGAGGCATCGCTCCAACGAAAAGTCGTTCCGTCCTCCGCACGTTCGGGCAGATGCCAGCCGAGCACGTGACCCAGTTCCAGGTGGCTCCCCAGGTCCAGGTCGGCCGGTACCGCCGAAGCAAAGTGCTCCAGCGCCCAGCGCTGGAGGTCCTCAAGGGAGTTCCCCTCGAACGCAAGCTCGCGGGCCGCCTGCTCCGGGTCCCGGGTACGCAGCAGGTCGCCGAGCAGGAGGTGAGGGTGGGGATGCCCGGAACGATAGGCGATCGCCTCGCGAAGCATGGTTTCGGCTTCCGTCCGCTTTCCCTCAAGGCGCAGCGTTTCCGCAAGCAGGATGCGCGCTTCCGCCGATTCGGGGTAGGCCCGCAGAGCCGCCCGGGCGTGCTCCGCGGCCCGGACGACCTCCCCCTGCCGAAGTGCTTGACGCCCCAGCACAACGTGGACGCGCTTTACCGCAACCTGGTAGGCCAGGCGCGGGTAGTTCGCCTGCGCGAGGAGCAGGGCAAGGAAGCCCGTCACCAGGATTCCGGCCGCAGCCGTGCGCACGGCCCAGCGGCGCACGCCCACCGCCGCCGGCCGTAGCGCCACAAGGGCCGCTGCGGCGTACGGCACGAGCGCGAACAGGAAAGGCAGCCGGTAGCGCAACTCCACGTGGAAGAGGGTGGTTGTCGCAGGCACATAGACCAGCCAGGCAAGATCGAGGAGGAACGTCCTGGGACGATGACAGGCCAGCCCCACCAGCCCTGCGCCTACGAGCAACAGGTAAAGCGCATCCCCGAGCAGCATGCGAGCCCAGACCTCCCCTGGCGGGTACCAGATGGCCGGCCGCCGGAGAAAATCGTCGAAATACTCGAGGGCGAAAAAGGCGCGGAGCTCGCGCCAGCACTTGGCCGCGAACCATTGGGGATGGCTCCGAATGGCCGCCAGACCGCGCCGGACGGAGATCCCCTGTCGTTCCCCTTCCGGGAGACGGAGCAGCTCCGCCTTGACCCGGTCGCGCCCCAGTTCGGGATCGTTGTCCAACCAGAGATTCGTCGCGCCGGTGGTATCGATCAGGATGAAGGCCCGGTAGGTAAGCACGTTCCGCGCCGTCCAGGGCACGATAACCAGCGCCGCCCCGGCAAGCACCAGCGCGCTCAGGCCCAACCCCACAGACCTGTGCCTGCCCCGACGCGCCTCGGCCCCCACGCGACCCCCGCACCAGCCTATGCCCACCGCAGCCAGTGCGACCCACGGGAGGCCCGTCGAGCGCGTCAGCGCCGCGAGGCCGAAAAGCACACCGCTCACGAGCGCTGCTTTCCATCCGGGCCGCACGCAACCGTATTCTAGGGTGACCATACCAAGGGCGAGGAGAAAGAGGAACAGCGTCTCGCTGAGTAGGAGCGTCGGCTGAAGCGCAAAGGGGAAGAACACGGCTCCCAGGATGGCGGCAGCCCTTCCTGCCCGTTCTCCGTGGCGGAGGGACGCCCAGAGGTAAAGGACAGGAACCGTTCCCGCGCTCAAGAGGAGCTGCGCCACCCGGGCCGCGGTGACCTCCGCGCCGAAGATGCGGAAGAAGATCGCCAAGAAGAACGGGTAGAGCGGGCCACGCATGAGCTCCAGATCGTGATAGCCCTTCCCCTGGACAAACGCGCGTGCCTGTTCGAAGAAGCCGGCCTCGTCCCCGCTGAGCGGGTAGAGCCAATGCCAGGAAAGCACCAGCCCGCGCAGCACCAACCCGAGGAGGATGGCGATAGCGAGCCATCCGGCGGCGCATCGGACCCGGCGTGCGTTGGCCCTCTGGAACCCCATCGAGCGCTCCTATCGGGGCCACACTTCAGCGGTGTCCAGCATCAGCCCCAACACCCGCAGTTCTCCCGTGTTCAGAAGGTCGCGAGGGCCGGGCACGAAGGCGCTGCACCGCAACTGGACGACGACGTCGCTTCCGGGCGGAGATGCGGGCAGGGCAACGGTGACCGTGGACCAACCGCCCGTGCGCGCCGTGAAGCGGGCGACCTCCGCCCCTTCGACGAGCACCTGCACCTCGGGCGCAGCCTCGCCGGCCGGCCGCCAGGCCCAGTATCGCAGATGGAGGGAGAGCGGTGCTCCGGTCCCCGCACCCGGAAACCGTAGGGAGGCCCGCGCCTTGCTCCAGCGAAAGGTGCGCTCTCCGTCCCGTTCCGCTCGGTAGAACCCTTGAATCAGCCCCCAGTCCAGCCCGTTCCCGAGATCGATGGCTCCGACAGGCGGAGGCTCCAGGTAGCTGTAGGCCCAGTCGACCGGGTTGCGCTCGATGACACGCCGGTTGGAGAACTCGGCCCGAGCCTTCTCTAGGTCGCCCCGAGCACGGAAAAGGTCTCCCCGCAGCAGCACGGCATAGGGCCACTCGCTTCCCTCGAGCACGGCAATGGCCTCCTCCGACCTCCCGGAGGCACGAAGCCACCGGGCCAGAACGACCCGCACGGTCGGGAGCGGCTGCGCTCCATCCGGTCGATACGCCAGGGCAGGCACCAGGGCATCCCACGCGCCCTCAAGATCGCCTGCGGCGAGTGCGCGCTCGGCACAGGCCAGATGGCGCGCAACCGCCCGGCTGCGGAGCGCCAGGCGCGTCGCTCCCGAGGCGGATGGATAGGGCCCGATGCACGAAGGCAGCACGACCGTCCAGAACGCCGCGCTCAGGACAAGAGCCGCGCCCAAGCGCAGGAACCGCTCGCGACGCTCAAAGGTCCTCCAGGGCCGATCCTCCAGCACCCCGGCGTACAGCGCGAGGAAGGGCCACAGCGAGAGGCGGAAGCGGCCGATGGCGAAGAAGAGGACACCGGTGCCCAGCGAGTACCCGAGCCACAGAAAGATGGCGCCCCGCGCCGGTTCCCGGCGGGAGAGGAAAAGGCCGGCCAGAGCCGCGGGAACCAGAAACAGATAGAGCAGATCCTCGAAACAGAAGATCGCCACCAGGTGTGCAACCGAGACCGCGCCCAGCGAGAAGCCGTCGACGAGCCGCTCGTCGGCGCTGTAGTTGATCCGCAGGAGCTGCCGAAGTTCGACCACCCGGCCCCGGAGGTAACCACCCGGATCGGAAGTCACCGCTTGCCAACCCTTCCGGTAGGCATAGGCCTGACGGCTGGACGGGTCGGGCAACGCGAGCAGAGTCTGGTGGACCTCGTAGCTGTTGCGGAACTGTCCTCCCTGGGTACCCAGCCAGAAGTTGTATCCCCCGGTGGTGTCCACCCAGATCGGGCGGCCGAAGGCCTTCCAGGTGTAGAGAGCCCAGGGGAGCAGGACGGCGATCACCGTGCCTGCAAGCAGCCCACCGTACAGGAACGCCTTGCCCGGGCGGTGCCTGCCCTGAAGCGCGGCCCAGACGCACACGAGCGGTAGGAAGGCCAGTGCCACACCGCGCGTGAGGGTGGCTAGCCCGAACAGCAGGCCCGCCGCGATCAGCCAGCGGATCCTCGTCCGACGCATCCCTGCCTTTACAAAGCCCACCAGGGCTGTGACGGCGCCGAGAAACAGGGGCAGGAACAGGTTTTCCGCGAGCACCAGGTGGGGGAGTGAAGCGAGCGGAAAGGCCAGGGCGGCCACGGACGCCGCGATCTTCCCCGCTCGCTCGCTCCACATCGCGCGCCCCAGGCCATAGAGCAGGGCCGGCACGGCCAGGCTGAGCACGATCTGGGCCAAGCGGATCGCGAGCTGCGCCTCAGGGGAAAGCGGTCCTTGCGGGCTCGCGAACAGGCGGAGGAAAAGGGCAACGAACAGAAGGTAGAGCGGGGGGCGCAGCCAGGGCCATTCGGCGTAGAAGGAAAAGCCCCGGCCGTTTGCGAGGTTCCAGGCCGCGGCCAGGTACTCCGCCTCATCGCTGACGAGGTGCTCCCGGGGCAGGATGGCATACAACCCCAGACGTATCGCCAGCGACAGCGCAAGGAGGATGCCCAGATCGCGCCATTCCCGCCGGGTCACGGTTTCCCCTCCGAAGCGGCCACCTCCACCTCGCCGACGGTGCACCACGGCCGGCCATCCGGAAGCAGCAGGGGAGATCCCGTCGCCTCAAGCGGCCGGTAGCCGACCTGAATGCGATAGCGGCCCGGCGGAAGGCCCGCAGGGAGCTCGATCTCGTAAAAGTCCAGGAATTCGTCCCTAGGTTGCCAGAGCGACGTCGGGAGGAACCCGCCCAGCGGTTCGCCCCCCGCGCTCGCACGGGCATCGTCGTGCTCGTCCACCAGGAAGACGACCGTCTCCAGACGCGGCAGGTTCGGTTGGAGCCCCTCGACGTAGAGGGTGAGCGGTATCGTCCCTCCGGGGCGCACGGGGGTGGTCCACAGCTGTAGATCGGCCCCGAACAGATGCACCATCCCGCCGAACGACGCCTGCAGGGGGATCTGAGGCTCCGGGAAGCCCACGCGGCGCTCCGCGTTGAAGGAGATGGCGTAGAGGTCGAGCCCGACCCAGTGTTGCTCATCGCAGCGCAAGAACGGGTTCAGGGTGAACCATTCATAGACCCACCGCCGGGGATCGGCCGTCCGCTCGTGGAACGGGGCGAGGAGCAACCAGGCGCGGCGGCGTCCCGTGGTCAGGCGGTCCATATCCGCCTCAAAGGCCCGGAACGAATACCCTTCGGTGAGGAGGTCGCGCATCGTGTACAGCTCGAGGGGGACATCGGGACGCCGCTGGGCATAGTAGGAGACGGCGGGAAGGATGTAGTTCGGGTGGACGAGCACGAGGTCGCCCGGGTGTACGTGTTCCTGGAGATAGGAGGTAGCCTCGCGGAACTGTTCCTTGTGAGGTTGACCGGAGAAATGGTGCCACCAGACTTCGCGCAGCGAAGTTGCCGGGATGAGGAGACCCGAAAGGAGACCCAAAGCAGCCGTGAGGAGGCCAAAAGCGCGGTCGCCGGTGCGTCTGAGGCGGGCACTCCACGACCACAGGGCCTTGAAACCGAGTGCGAGCAGCAAGAGGTAGGGCGGAAGCAGGCCCAGCAGGTACCGGGCGTAGTAGAGGGGGCGGATCAAGTAGAAAGCGAAGAACGCCGCGCCTGGAACGACGAGCGCGGTGACGAAGAAGCGCCTCTCCTCCGCTTTCCCTTTCGAACCGAGCGCGGCGGCTCCGCAGAGGGCCACGATGGCGAAGGGGAGCAGGAAAGGCCGGCGGTCCGGTCCTTCCCCGGGAAGGGGGGAATGGGCGCGAATGTGCAAGCTCAGTTCGCTGAACGCATCCAGCACCACAAGGGGATCGCGCGGGGCAGAGAACTGGGGTGCGGTGCCCACTTGCCCCAACCCGAGCCAAAGCACGATCAGGCTTACCGCCAGGGCAACCCCAAGGAGGAGGCGCCGCCGCGCTCCGCGCGCGCCTAGGAGGAGAAAGGCGATCTGCCCCAGCAGGGTCAGGATCGCGATCAGGCGGTGCGCGAGGAGGGAAAGGAGGCTCAGGAGGAGAAAACCTGCCCAGAACCACGCGTTACGGCGTCCGAGCGCTTTGCCCAACGCGAGCCACGTAGCCACCGAAAGCAGGAGTGCCGCGGCGTACGCTTTGGCCTCCTGGGCGTACCAGACGGCGATCGGGGAGAACGACAGCAGAGCGGCAGCCAGCAAGGCGGCGCGGCGGCCGACCCGATCGCGAGCGAACAGGTAGAAGAGGGGAACGGTCGCTGTTCCGGCGAGGGCCGATGGCCAGCGGAGAGCGGCTTCCCCGGAGCCGAACAGCGTGATCCACAGGCGCATGGAGAGGATGTAGAGGGGATAGCCCTGGCGCGGATCGAAGAGGGCGCGGAAGAGATCGGGCCACGGCCGGCCCGCCTCGACCACGGTGTAGGCTTCATCCAACCACAGACTTTGCCGGGAAAGCGTGAGGCAACGAAGCAGGATGCCCAGAAGGGTAATGCTACCCAGGAGAAGCAGATGCCACGGAAGATGGCGGTCAGGATCACGCACGGTAGAAGAGGGGATTTTCAAACACATCCTCGCTTTCCTGCCGGGCCGGCCAGGGTTATGATACCCCAGGCAGCAGGAGGTGTCAAGAAGCCGGCTCCGGGCCTGAGGGCAAGGCACCGTGGAAGTGCGCTGGATCTGTACGGCAAGAGCACATCTGAAGGACCCCCTAAAGGCTGCACCACAGCACAAGGGGACCTACGAAAACCGTGGCGCAGGGAACGAAGAGACTCCCCCACCCCCCGTGCGGATCGTTCTTACCAAGACCCGGGAACAGGCGCGAACGGGGAATGCGTCAAACGTTGATAGATGGCCACCGCTTCCGAATCATACACCAAGCGATAATGGGGGGAATGAGCCAGAAGCGAGCGGAGCAACCTCGGCGTTTTCCCAGCGGTTGCCAGCGCCAACCCTTGTGTCTGCTCCTTCACGACGTAGAGGTAGTCAAAGTCATATCCATATTTCGATGCCCACCCTTCCACGCAACTCGGGTCGGAGTTCAAGCAGGTCTGCAGTTTCATCAAATCCTGGCGAAACTCCATATACCGGGATTCGAGTAACCACTCCCGCCCCTGTAAGGTGTTGAGGCTAATCCGATCGGTCAAAGCGGGAAACCACTCGCTCACCCAGTCTAGGAAAGGTTCGCCAGCCCCCGAAAGAACGAGGAAACGGCTCCCCTGCGGTGTTTCGGATCGGACCCAGTCCATGGCCCATCGCTCAGGGCGGGTCACTCGGCCAAGGAAGGAGTGACCCTGTATCGCGGATCCAAGCAAAGCCACGAAAACGAGGTAGAAGAGCATTCCCCGCACTCGAGGACTGGTTGCGGCCAGTACCGTCCACTCCGTATCGCTTTGTCGCGAGGGGTTGTCGTGAGATGCGAGTTCGAGTCCTCGTATCCCCGGAACGAACACATCCGAGAAGGCAAGGCCAGCAAGGAGCGCCAAGGGCAAGGTGGCCTGTGTGGGCGCATTCCTGGGCTCCACAAGGAACGGAACCACCAGCCAGTACAGCAGGAAATACTCCTTTCGGATCAGGGCCACGAACACCCCCAAGAGGGCAGCAACAGTCCATACGGTCACTGGTTCTTCCTGGGCAAAGCCTGGGGCAAGGAAAAAGAGCGCAGCCGCGGCAGAGTAATGTCCTGTCCGGACAGCGGACAAGAAGGGGGCAGTTCCGTAACGGGCCAGGGAATAGATCCACCACGGGCTACTCCCGACAGCAACCCCCGCTGCAAAGACCGCAGGACCTTTGACCTTCCACCCCCCTTGTCCCAGAAAAAGCCACGCTCCGAGACAAATAGGGACCATGTGGAACGCGACTTCAGGATGAGCGAGTAGGACCAGGGTGCCCCATCCAATTGGGCGCAAAAGGGCTCGCCAGCTCGGCTCCCGACACGCCAGAACGACCGCCCAAAGCGTCCCGATCAAGAAAAACTGTCCCAACGCGCGGCCCAGTCCTCCGCCCATAACAAGCCAACAGTAGGAACGTGGCACCAGGGCATAGGCTACCGTGGCCAGGGTAGCGCGCGAGGGCGAACGGAGCAGGCTTCTTGCCATACCGTAGAAAGCGGGCACCGTAGCTGTGCTGACGATGGCTGGAAGCCACCGGAACAACTCCTCAAGGGGTACCGGCAGCACTTTGGCAAGCAGGGCCACAAGGTACAGAGAAAGCGGCGGATAGACAAAGGGGATATGGAGACCGTTATAGTTTGTCGCTACGGGCGGCACATACCTGTTTCCCTGCAATTCCTTTACCATGACATAGAAAAGCCCTCCATCGTTGATGGGAAATCCTGCAAAAAGGGGGAGAGAGAGACGCACCACACTCCCCAGAACGAAAGCGGAGAGCAGGAAAACCTGACGCCACTCTTCTGGCTCGCGGACGGGGCGCATCCAGAAGCCTCTTTCCCATCCAGGAAACACCGGCAAACCGTTGGCTAAGTATACCCAGCTCCCCTGCCCCTGTCAAAAGGGCTCCGCCGGCCGGTCGCTCTGGAAACGGGTGAATGCCCGAGCGGAACGCGTCGTGCACGCGTGCTTTGGCCTGGCCCTTAACCTGCAACGGGTCAGCCGACTCCCGACATCGCCTCGGGGCGCCCTCCTTGTGCCCACGGATGTCCAACAACAAAGAACGGCGGACCGACGACACCGAAGACACCTCCCTTGTCTGGCAGAACAAAGCCCGTTTGTTAGGAGAAAAGAATCGTGGTAGAATGCAGGCGGCTGACAGGCACCCGTTTCTCTGGTTACGCGGATGGACGCTTCAGCGATCGATTTGGTGCGCTTCGCGCTGGATCTTGTGAGCGGGGCACGGGTTCAGCGAGAACGGACGTTGATCCGGCAGATGCGGCAGGACGTCTCGCCCCTGTTCGAGCGGGAGGAAACGCTCACCATCCTCGACCTGGGCAACGGCTGGCTCCGGCCCCACTTGAGCCTGCTGCAGGAGACCTGGCACCGAGCGGTGGGCATCGACCTGGTAAACCGTCGCCAGCCGTTCTGGACGGAGTACGGATACCGGCTGGCACGCCTGCTCTTCGTGCTGCGCGCCGGCCTTCCGCTCCGAACGCTCGGGGGGCTGCGCTTGGTCTGCGGCGATGCGGGAAAACTGCCCTTCGACGGGGCGTCTTTCGACCTCGTGCTCTCCATCCTGGCTTTTGAGCATTTCCTGGATGTCCCGTCCGTAGTGGCGGAGGTAAAACGGGTGCTGCGCCCTGGTGGCTTGCTCTGGGCCTGCATCCACCCCTTTACGTGCCCAAGCGGCGCGCACAACTTGACACGCATCGGGGTACCGTGCCGGCGCATCCCCCGGGGGGTCGAACCGTGGGATCACCTCCGAAAGCGCCGCCTGGCGTTCCCCGTTCCACTGAACGGATGGCGGATCCCCCAGTACCTGGACGCCATCGGGCAGCGCCTCGAGATCGTGCGCCACTACTGTTTCGCAAGGGAGGGCGAACGGTGGCTCACGCCCGAAATCCGGGCGGAGCTGAGCGCCTACAATCCGGATGAACTCACCTGTATGCGGTATGTGATCGTCGCCCGAAAGGGCGCGGGAGCCTGAATCGCTCATGGACTGGGAATTCTTCCGAAACGCGCCGTTCCTGCTTGCCTCGCTGGCCGCAATCCTGGCCGGCCTGCTCTCCTTTTTCTCGCCCTGCGTCCTCCCTCTCGTGCCGTCCTTCCTCGGGTATCTCGCCGGAACCACGGTGCGGTCCACCGGAGACACAAGGCGCTGGGAGACCTTCTTCCATACCCTGGCCTTCGTGCTCGGCTTCAGCCTCGTCTTCATTGTGGTCGTCTCGCGCCTGGGGCTGCTCTTCGTGCTGCTGACTGGGCCCGTGCGGTGGATCGGCGGCTGGCCGGCACGCCTGCTCGCTTGGCCCGGTTCGTCCCCCATTACCTACCTGGACCTGGTGCAGAAGGCCGCCGCAATCTTTCTCTTCCTCTTCGGCCTGCACACGATGGGCCTGCTGCGCATCGCGCCCTTCGACACCGAGAAACGCCTCCACGTGCGCATCGACCGCCGTTGGGGATACCTCTCTTCGGCGCTCATCGGGGTGACCTTCGCCGTGGGCTGGACTCCCTGCGTCGGTGCGCCACTTGCGGGGATCCTGAGCCTGGGGAGCGAGTCCACAACCTTGATGACCTACCTGCTCAGCCTGTATTCCCTGGGACTGGGCCTGCCCTTCCTGACCCTGGGACTCTTCTTCGAGCACGCCGCCCCCTTCGTGCAACGCGCCCTGCGGTTCCGCAGGGCGGTCGCGATCGCAAGCGGTCTGCTTCTCATCGGCATCGCTCTCGCCGTATTCTTCGGGCAGCTGCGGTGGCTCGCAACGCTCTGAGGGGGAAGCCTGTGGGCAGCCGGGAAGAGCAGGTGGTTCAGGAGGCCATCCACCAGGTGGCACAGAAGCGGCGAAAACGACGTGAGAACACCTCGCTTCGCGCGCTCCTGGCCTTCTGGGCCACGACGACCCTCGTTTTTCTTGCCGCTCCATGGCCGCTTGAGGGGAAGCTTTGGGCGGCCGCGCACGGCCTCTGCGCCCAGCGCGAAGGGCATCTCCTCCCCTTCGGGGAACAGTACCTCCCGCTGTGCGCCCGCGATAGCGGACTCTACCTGGGTGCACTGCTGGGCCTTGGTTACCTTCTCGTACGCCGGCGATGGCTCGCCGTCGGCCGGCCCCCCCGCTGGTTCTGGACCGCCTTTTTCGCCATCGTGGGCCTCTTTGCCATCGACGTAGCCAATTCGGTGGGCGCCGACTGGTTCCACAGCGGCGTCTACCCGCCCCATAACCTCCTGCGCACAGTCACGGGGACGCTGCTCGGCGCTTCCCTGAGCGTCCCGCTCCTGTGGGCCGTCAACCTGTCCTTCCGCGGGCGCAGGCCCGACCGGCCGCTCCTGGCGAACGGATGGGACGTGCTGGCGCTTTTCTTGCTCGCGGCGGTCGGCATCGCAGCGCTTTGGAGCCGGATGGCGCCGCTGTACGTCCCGCTGGCCGCCCTTTCTTTCGGCGGCATGCTCCTCCTTTTAGTCGCGGCCAACTTCCTCTGGCTCCTTGCGGTCCTGCGGGGCAGGAGCACCCTCGAAAGCGCGGGGGAAGCTTGGCCGTTGCTCCTCTGGGCCAGCATCGCATCGGTCGCCGAAATGGCCTTGCTCTCCTTCCTGCGATACCGCTTGGGCCTTTGAGAAGGCGCCAGCGACCGCACCCTCGGAGGCCGAGCCCGGATCGGATCACGGATAGGCTCCCGACGCTGGCGACTAGGGAAGTGCCGTTTCCTGAAACAGGCGCCCGGGCCCACGCAGGTCCCCAAGCAGCTCGTCGAGCGCTGCGCACACCTGCCGACGCGCCTCGAGGCTCAGCCTGGGGACGACCATCTCCTGGAATTCCTTTTCGTCCAGCAGCAGGTAGCGCCGATCCGGCCAGACCCAGAGGTCGAGCTCGAGGTCCGTGTAGACGATCTCCTTCCCGTCGAATCGCAC
>JBMFPK010000047.1:0-12274 GCA_049969155.1 Chloroflexia bacterium
CGATCCCAGCGGAAGGGCCATCCTTCGGCACCGCGCCCTCGGGGATATGGATATGGATATCCACCTTGTCGAACGTCTGCCCGTCGATCCCCAGGGCGCGCGCGTTCGCCCGGGTATAGCTGAGCGCCGCCTGGGCCGACTCCTGCATCACCTCGCCCAGCTGCCCGGTGAGGATCAGGTTGCCCTTCCCGTCCATGACGTTGACCTCGACGGCCATGATGTCGCCGCCGGCCTCGGTGACCGCCACTCCCGTAGCCACGCCGACCTGGTCCTGCTCCTCCATCTCCCCGTAGAAGAAGCGGGGAGGGCCAAGGAAGCGCTGGAGCGAAGAGACGCGGATCACCCGGGGGTATCTCCTTCCTTCGGCGATACGCCGTGCCACCTTGCGGCAGATCGCGCCGATTTCCCGCTCGAGATTGCGGACACCGGCCTCGTACGTATAGTTGCGGATGATGCGCATCAGCGCGTCCTCGCTGAAGCGCAGCTGATCCGGCTGCAGGCCGTTCTGCTCGAGCTGCTTGGGGACGAGGAAGCGGCGCGCAATCTCCAGCTTTTCCTCCTCCGTATAGCCCGGGATCTCGATGATCTCCATCCGGTCCCGCAGGGCGGGCGGGATGGGATCGACGAGGTTCCCGGTGGTGATGAAAAAGACCTGGGAAAGGTCGTAGGGGACCTCCAGGTAGTGGTCCGAGAACTCGCAGTTCAGTTCCGGATCGAGCACCTCGAGCAGGGCGGCAGCGGGGTCCCCTCGGAAGTCGGTGCCGATCTTGTCGATCTCGTCCATCATGAACACCGGATTGACCGTGCCCGCCACCCGCATCGTCTGGAGGATCCTTCCCGGCAGGGCCCCCACATAGGTACGGCGGTGGCCGCGGATCTCGGCCTCGTCGTGGACACCACCCAGCGAAATGCGCACGAACTTGCGCCCGAGCGAGGCCGCGATGGAGCGGCCGAGAGAGGTCTTGCCGACACCTGGAGGCCCGATGAAGCACAGGATCGGGCTCTTCATCCGGTCGGGCGCCAGTTTGCGCACCGCCATGAACTCGAGGATGCGCTCCTTGACCTTGGGCATGCCGTAGTGCGTGCTATCCAGGATACGGGCGGCCTGGCCGATATCCAGACGGTCCTCCGTCCGCTCCGTCCAAGGCAAGGCAAGCAGCCAGTCCAGGTAGGTGCGGATGACCGAAACCTCGGGGGCCGCGATGGGCATCATCGACAGGCGGGCCAGTTCCTCTTCCGCCTTCTTGACCACGGCCGGCGGCATCCCGCGCTGCGCGATCTTTTCCCGGAGCTCGTTGACCTCCTGCGCGATCGGATCCTCCTGGCCGAGCTCGCGCTGGATCGCCTTCATCTGCTCTCGCAGGAAATACTCCCGCTGGCTACGGTCCACCTCCTTCTGCACCTCGGTGTGGATCTTGTTCTCCAGCTCCAGAACATCCAGCTCCTTGGCCAGCAGGATGCTCATCTTCTGCAGCCGTTCCAGCGGAGGGATCGCCTCGAGAATGCTCTGCCGCTTGTCGACCGAAAGCTGCAACGTCGAGGCCATAAAGTCCGCCAGGGCACCCGGGTCCCCGATGTTCAAAGCGGCCACGTAAGCGTCATCCGGCAGGTTGCGGCTGAGCTTGACGACCTTTTCGAACAGAGCGAGCGTCGCTCGCATCAGGGCTTCCGTCGCCAGGTTGTCTTCTTCAGTCAGTTCTTCCTCGACAAGGGGAAGGACGCGGGCCACGAGGTACGGGGTCTGCTGCACGATTTCGATCAACCGCACCCGGCGCTGGCCCTGAACAAGCACGCTCGAAGTACCGTCGGGCATATGGAGCGTACGTCCGATGACCGCCTCGGTGCCGATTTCGTAGAGCAGGTCCGGGGTAACCTCGTCCTCCACCGGCTCGCGCTGCGCCACCACGACGATCGTGCGGTCGGAAGAGAGTGCGGCCTCGAGTGCGCGCAGCGAAGACTCTCTCCCCACGTAGAGCGGGGCCAGCATATGGGGAAAGAGCACCGTGTCCAGCAACGGGAGCACGGGCAGCTCCATGACCAGCCCATCCTCTTCCTCCCAATCCTCCTCCTCTTCCAGGACAAACCGGTCATAGGGCAAGAACGGAAACTGTTCGAAATCGATCTCTTCCGCCATGAAGCCTCCTGCGCGTGCGAGAGAGCACGCGAGATCCATCGGTCTTTACGAGATTATAGCATATGGAAGAAGGGCTGACAACGCCGCGCGGCTGGCCGGGACGGCCCTCCGGAGACTGTAGAAGCATCTGGAATCCCCACGGGAGCGGAAAACTGGGGATGGGCAAGGTCTCTGCGGTAGGCCGCTCTGAAGGTGCCGCACAGCCGCGGTGCTCCGCCGCGCGGGACCGCCGCCCAAGCGTATGCTCAGAGGCACAAGCGCCTGGCTACTCCTCTTCCTCGCCGCAGCGGACCACGGCGATCACCTTGCCCAGGACGACGACCGGATCCCGGTCTCCCTCGGGGTACAGGTGAATGGGGGCCATCGCGGCGTTGGCCGGTTGCAGCCGGATCCGGCCGGCCTCTCGGTAGTACCGCTTGAGGGTAACGTACCCCTCGGGGTCCGTGCCATCCGCCAGGGCGGCGATCACGAGGTCCCCGTTGTCCACATCGGCCTGCGGGCGGACGAGGACATAGTCCCCATCGCGGATGCCCAGCTCACACATCGAGTGCCCGCGTACCGACAGAACGAACACCTGACCGAAAGCGTTCTCTTCTGGTACCAGGAGCTCCTCGCGATCCTCGCTCGGTGGGCGGTAGGCGATGGTGACATCGTAGCGCCCGGCTGCGACCTCCCCCACAACCGCGATCCGGCGCGCCTGTGCGGCAGGGCGATGGCGCCTTCCCGCTAGGATCACCGGGACCGGTGGGCAGGTCCATGGAGCCGCCCGTTCTTCCGGCTCCTCTTCCCCGACGCAGCGGGCCGGCACGCCTTCCCGCGGCCAGAGGGTCACATGCCCGGTAAAGGGGCACCGGCTGAACTCCCAGGTACGATCGTCGAGCATCCAGATATCCATGTGAGGGGCCTCCTCGCCGCTGCGCGGCGCCGCCCTTTGTTGTGCTCATTATATCAGAACAATTGTTCTTTGTCAAGTGGCGCAAGGAAGCAGCGCGCGGAGGTATTGCCCCGTGAAGCTCTCCGGCACCTTCGCGACCTCTTCCGGAGTACCCTGTGCCACCACCCGTCCGCCGGCGTCTCCCCCTTCTGGCCCCAGGTCGATAATCCAGTCCGCCGCCTTGATCACCTCCAGATTGTGCTCGACCACGATCACGCTGTTCCCCGCGTCGACCAACCGGTTCAACACCTGGAGCAGCCGCTCGATATCGGCAAAATGGAGACCGGTGGTCGGCTCGTCGAGCACGTAGAGCGTACGTCCCGTTGCCCTTCGTCCGAGCTCCGCGGCCAGCTTGACACGCTGAGCTTCCCCTCCGGAGAGCGAAGTGGCTGGCTGGCCCAGGCGGAGATAGCCCAACCCCACATCGTGGAGTGCCTGGAGGCGGCTTCGGATGGCCGGTATACGCCCGAAGAAAGCAATTGCTTCATCCACGGTGAGGTCGAGAACCTCGGCGATGTTCAACCCCTTGTAGCGAATCTCCAGGGTTTCCCGGTTGTAGCGCAGGCCGTGGCAGACCTCGCAGGGGATGTAGACGTCGGGCAGGAACTGCATTTCCACCTGCAGGATCCCCGCGCCCTCGCAGGCCTCGCAGCGTCCCCCTTTGACGTTGAACGAGAAGCGATCCGGTCCGTAGCCGCGGATGCGCGCCTCCGGCACACGGGCAAACAGCTGCCGGATCGGCGCGAACACACCCGTGTAGGTCGCCGCGTTGGAGCGAGGCGTCCTTCCGATCGGCGATTGGTCGATCTCGACGACCTTGTCCAGGTGTTCGATCCCGTACAGCGCATCGTGCGCTCCGGGCGGGTCTTTTGCGCGGTGAAGCGCCTGAGCCAGGCGACGGTAGAGCGTATCGGCCACCAGGGTGCTCTTTCCGGAGCCGGAAACGCCGG
Source organism: Chloroflexia bacterium (assembly GCA_049969155.1). Classification (GTDB taxonomy): domain Bacteria; phylum Chloroflexota; class Chloroflexia; order DTKN01; family DTKN01; genus DAOTVY01. Next base: position 4,019 of record JBMFPK010000047.1, read on the forward strand.
TCACGCACACCAGGCAACCCAGCGGGATGTGCACCTCGAGGTTTTTCAGGTTGTGCGCCCGCGCTCCGACCAGCACGAGCTCCCTGCCGTTGCCCGGGCGTCGACGGCGGGGCACCGGGATGGCCCGCCGGCCGCTCAAGTACAGGCCCGTGAGAGAGCGCGGGTTCTGCTCGATTTCCGCGGGCGGGCCATACGCTACAATCTCACCTCCCTGCTCACCTGCACCCGGCCCCATATCGATCACCCAGTCCGCCTCCCGGATCATAGCGGCATCGTGTTCGACCACCAGGACTGTGTTTCCCTGATCCCGCAGCCGCTTCAACGTGGCGATCAGGCGTCCGTTGTCCCGCGGATGGAGCCCGATGGAGGGCTCGTCGAGGATGTAGATACAGCCCACCAGCGCGCTGCCGAGTTGCGTCGCTAGGCGGATCCGCTGCGCTTCGCCCCCGGAAAGTGTCGACGTGGCACGATCCAGCGTCAGGTAGTCCAGCCCGACATCGCGGAGGAACTGAAGACGCGCGCGCACGTCGCGCAGGATCGGCGCGGCGATCTGCGCTTCCCGCGCCGAAAAAGGGCTCGAGGACGGATCTGCGAGCTTCTCCATCCACTGCGCCGCCTGCGCAACCGACATCGCGGTCGCCTGCGCGATCGAAAGTCCGTCGATCTGGACTGCAAGGCTTTCCGGACGCAGCCGGGCGCCGTGGCACCGGGGGCAAGCGCGGGGCGCCATGTACCGTTCGATCTGCACCCGTAGGGCGGCCGAGTTGGTTTCCCGGTAGAGCCGGCGTAACGCCGGAATGACCCCTTCGAAAGGCATTTCCACCAGGCGCTCTTCCCCGCTCGGCGAGCGTTCGCGCCAGGAGATCACCTCCCCATTGCTCCCGTAGAGGATGACCCCCATATGCACGGGCGAAAGATCCTTGACGGGCGTGTTCAAGGAGAAGCCGTAGTGGCCGGCCAGGGCGCTCAGGAGCGGGCGGTACGGGTCGAAATAGCGCCGCAGTTCCTCCCAGGGGGCGATCGCACCGGCCGCGAGAGAAAGCGTCCGGTCCGGCACGATCAGGTCAGGATCGAACTCCAACACCGTTCCCAGGCCGTCGCACTCGAGACAGGCACCGTGGGGGCTGTTGAAGGAAAAGTTGCGCGGCTCGACCTCCGGGAGCGTGACCCCACACGAAAGACAGACCAACCGTTCCGAGTAGACCGTGTCTCCTTCGCCTTCCCGATGCACGATGAGGACCCCGCCTCCGAGGCGCAGCACTGTCTCCACCGAATCCGCGAGCCGGCCGCGCTCGGGCGAAACGAGGTGCCCGGCTTCGTCGTAGCGCACGGCCAGGCGGTCGACCACCACCTCGATCGTATGCGGGCGGAACCGGTCCAGGACGATCTCCTCGCTCAGTTCGTAGAAGCGGCCGTCGATGCGCACCCGGACGAAGCCGGCGCGCCGCACGTCCTCGAGCACTCCCTGGTGCTCCCCCTTGCGCTCCCGAACCACAGGGGCAAGCAAGGAAAAGCGGGTGTTCGGCGGAAGCGACAAGAGGCGCTCGACGATCTGGGAGGAGGTCTCACGCCGGATCTCGCGGCCGCAGGCCGGGCAGTGGGGCCGGCCAACCCGGGCGAAGAGAAGCCGGAGGTAGTCGTAGATCTCCGTCATCGTCCCGACCGTCGAACGGGGGTTGCGCGTCAACCCCTTCTGATCGATCGCCACCGTGGGCGACAGCCCCTCGATCGCGTCCACATCGGGCCGGTCCAGCTGACCCAGGAACTGTCGCGCGTAGGCGGAGAGGCTCTCGACGTAACGACGCCTTCCCTCGGCGTAGATCGTGTCGAACGCCAGGGACGACTTGCCCGATCCCGAAAGCCCGGTAATCACGACAAGACGGTCCCGGGGGATCTCGACGTCGATCCCCTTCAGGTTGTGCTGACGTGCCCCTCGCACGATGATGCGATCCTGTGCCATGGCGAATCCATCCCGGTGCAAACGCTTGGTATTCCTGCATTATACCATACCCGAACAGGCGGCACAAAGCGGGCCGAACTGCGCAAAGGGGGTCCGGCCGGCGTGCCTCCGCAACAGCGGTCCCGGATGGCCGCGGCACCTGCGGCTGTCATCGGCCGGCTGAGGTGCTTGCGGTCCAGAGCTCATGCAAGCAGGCCGGTTCGGCGCAACGCCTTCCAGAGGCTCTCTTCCCAGCGGTTTCCGTGTACCAGATCGCGCAGCTCGCGGGCCTGGTAGAGACGCTCCCGATGGGTCACGATGAAAGCAAACCGGCGCCACCGCCCGGGCACGATCGGGGGCACGAGGCGCTCCATCGGCCCCAACTGCACACGGTAGTACAGCGCCTCTGCCCGGGGATGCTCCGGTTCCTCCGGGAGAATATCCCGTCGCCGTGCGACCTCCCACCGCAGTACCCGCGCGACGTAGCGCACGACGCCTCCTTCAGGCCCGGAGGAGCGGGGTTGGTAGAAGGCGATGTAGCGCGCGTCCAACCCCCGATGGGGCAGACGCTCGACCGGGATGCGGTACCAGCCGGCCTGCGCACGCTCCAGGTCCTGCAGGGATTTCAGCACGGCCACGAGGACGGTCGCATATCGGTCTTCCATGGGCGATCCTCCTTCCCCAATTGTCACTCCTCCCCAGCGCAGCGCAATCATCGCACAAATGTGCGCATCTGTCAAGTCGCGGCGTCCTCCTCCTCCAACTCCTGAAGCCAGCCGTTTTCGAGCCCCGAGGCCTCGAAGGCCGCGATCGCCGCGTCGTACTCCTCCCAGGTCAGCTTCCGACCCAGCAGCGGATGCCCGAGTGCCCGGTGAGCAGGGAAGTACTGCGCCATCAGGCTCACGTGCACTGTGGGGGAGATCTCGTGAGCGATCCAGTAGAGCACCTCCGCCGTTCCCGCAAGCCCTCCCGGGAGTACGAGATGGCGGATGATCATCCCCCGGAACGCAATTCCCTCGCCGTCCAGCTGTAGATCCCCTACCTGGCGGTACATCTCGCGCAGCGCCGCTCGGTTCTTCTCCACATAGCGTGTAAAGCCCGACACCTCCCGCGCCACCTCGTCGCTCGCGTACTTGGCATCCGGCAGATAGATGTCCACCACCCCGTCGAGCAGGCGAAGGGTCTCGACCTCCTCGTACCCGTGCGTGTTGTAGACAAGGGGGATGGACAGCCCTTCGCGGGCTGCAATAACCAGAGCGGAAAGCACCTGAGGGACGAAATGAGATGCTGTGACCAGGTTGATGTTGTGGACGCCGCGGCGCTGGAGATCCAGCATCATCTCGGCAAGTTGCTCGACCTCCACTTCCCGCCCCACGCCCAGCTGGCTGATCGGGTAGTTCTGGCAGAAACGACAGCGCCCGCTGCAGCCGCTGAAAAAGATGGTGCCCGATCCTCGGGTGCCGCTGATCGGCGGTTCCTCCCACTGGTGCACGTTCCAGGAAGCCACCTGAGGGCGCAGGCCTCCGCGACAATACCCGCGTTCGTCCTCCAGCCGGTTCACGTCGCACGCGCGCGGGCAGATCCGGCAGCGTGCGAGACGCCGCATCGCCTCTTCCGCACGTGCCTCGAGTTCCCCACTGCGGAAAAGCCGAAGGTAGCCCGGCTCCATCACTCCCTCCCGGGAATGTTGGCAAGCCACACGGCCGGCCTTCCTTCGAACGGCTCCCCCTGCACGTAGATCCGCAGGGTCATCGCATCGGGGCTGATCGCCCGGGATACCGTGCAACTCCCCTCTACCCGCTCCCCCGACTGGGCGACCAGCACGCGCGGCTCCGAAAGCGCGTCATCGACCGAATAGGCGTTCAGGATGTTGTCCTCGATGACGATGTTATCCGCCGTCAAAGGGAAACTCACCCGCCTCGTGCCGTGGTTGAACAGCGCCCAATGCAGCACGATCCGGTCCGGCAAGAACTCGACGGAACGCAACACGACCTCTACACGCCCTCCGGCGTAGGCACTTTCCCGCTCGATAGCCTGTTCGATCACCTCGATGCGCGCCGCAGGGGTCTGCACGCGCGGGTCGGGAACCGTGGGAAGCACGATCGTCGGCGGAGGCTGCCGGCCCCGAGACTCGCGGATCTGCCGCCACAGCAGAGGTAGCACCCCCGACCCCAGGCCGGCCAGCAGCAACAGGATCAGCGCGGCCACCACGATGCTGCCCCGCGTCTGCCAAAGCCGCCACGGCTTCGCCTCGGCCCCGGAAGCTGCAGGCAGCGCCGCCCTCGCGGTTCCATCCGTCGGTTTCGTGTCGCCGACGAGCAGATTCACGTCGTGCCAGGGCTCGCACCGCAGCACCCGGGGGATCGCCAGAAGCTCTTCCTCGGTGAGGTCGATCTCCGAGCTGGTCGCCGTAACCAGATAAGTCGGCAGCTCGTCCAACCCCTTCAGGTCCACCTTCCAGTCGAGCACGATCTCCGAGTCCGGATGTACCGATGGCGAGATCACCACAAGCCGCTTGCAGGTGCGAAAGTCGACTGCCTGCGCGCGGTGCTCGGACAGAAACTCCCGTCGGTGCTGGTTCAGGAAATTGCTCAGCCGGTAAAAGTAGGAGATGACCTGATTGTAGGGGTTGCGGCGGTCCGGGTTCAGGATGTGGACCTCACCATTGGCATCGATCACCTGCCACTTCCCGTTGACACCGCCGACGACTTTGCCATCGCAGTGCTTCAATTCGATGACAAAGCCGCCGTTCCGCTTGAAAATGGCCAGGTCGATCGCCTGGCCGCCCACCGTGAAATTCGCCAGGATCAGGTAGAGGTCTTCGAGACGCGCCAATCCTCGGGCCAGCGCGACGATCGCTTCCCGTTCCTGCGGATGATCGGGAACTTCGCCCACCCACACCTGCACAGCCACCGTGCTGCTCCGCCCCGCTGGGGCTTCAAGCGCCCGAGCGCTTCCTGCGCCTCCGTCCGGAGACCGCCTCCGGGACGGCCGGCTCCGCCATCCCGGGAGAGGTTCCGTACAACCCCTTGCGCTTGAGCCGCGCTTCCACGGGGTCCTCTTCTACCAACGCGCGAAGCTCAAAGATCTGGTCCCGCAACAGGGCTGCTTTCTCGAACTCCAGGCGGCGCGCGGCTTCCCGCATTTGCCGCTCCAGCTCCTGGAGCATGCGGCGCGCCTCGGCAGACGGCACCTTCGGAACGCCGTACGGCACGGTCTCCTCCGCGACGCGCCGCACCCGGTCCGTGAGGTCGCGGACCTCCTTCACGATGCTCGCCGGGGTGATCCCGTGCGCCTCGTTGTAGGCCATCTGGATCTGGCGGCGGCGGTTGGTCTCCCGGATCGCGCCTTCCATAGCTGGGGTCACTTGATCCGCATAGAGGAGCACCGTTCCGTCCACGTGTCGGGCCGCGCGCCCGATCGTTTGGATCAGAGAGGTCGTGGAGCGCAGGAATCCTTCCTTATCCGCGTCCAGGATCGCCACCAGGGAGACTTCCGGAAGGTCCAACCCCTCGCGCAACAGGTTGATGCCGACCACCACATCGTACACGCCGAGCCGCAGGTCCCGCAGGATCTCGACCCGCTCGATCGTTTCGATTTCCGAATGGAGATAGTGCGTGCGGATCCCCATCTCCCGCAAATAGTCCGCCAGATCCTCGGCCATGCGCTTGGTGAGCGTCGTGACCAGCGCACGTTGCCCCTTCGCCACCCGTTGACGGATCTCGCGCAGCAGGTCGTCCACCTGCCCTTTCGTGGGACGCACCTCCACGCGCGGGTCCACAAGCCCCGTAGGACGGATGATCTGCTCGACGACCTGCTCCGAATGTGCCAGTTCGTAGGGGCCGGGCGTTGCGGAGGTAAAGATGACCTGATTGATCCGTTCCTCGAATTCCTCGAACGTCAACGGGCGGTTATCCAGGGCAGAGGGCAGGCGGAATCCGTAGGCGACGAGCGTTTCCTTTCTCGAGCGGTCTCCATGGTACATTCCCCGCACCTGCGGAACGGCGATGTGGGACTCGTCGATGAAGAGCAGGTAGTCGTCCGGGAAGTAGTCGAGGAGCGTCCAGGGCGCCTGTCCGGGCTGGCGAAAAGAAAGGTGCCGCGAGTAGTTCTCGATCCCGCTGCAGTAGCCTGTCTCGCGCATCATCTCGATATCGTAGCGGGTGCGCTGCTCGAGCCGCTGGGCCTCCAGGAGTTTCCCTTCCGCCCGCAGCTCCTTCAGGCGCTCCTCCAGTTCCTCCTCGATCCGTGCCAGAGCGGCTTCCAGCTGCTCCCGCCGCGTAACGAAATGGCGGGCGGGGAAGATGCGCACCTCCTCGGGCTCCGCGAGCACTTCGCCGGTCAAGGGGTCGATCTCGGCCAGGCGGTCGATCTCGTCCCCCCAGAACTCCACCCGGACGGCCGTGTCGCGATACGCGGGGTAGATGTCTACCGTATCCCCGCGCACCCGGAAGGTACCCCGCCCGAAATCGTAGTCGTTGCGCTCGTAGTAGATCCCGGCCAGATGCCGCAGGATGCTGTCCCGTTTGCGCATCTCCCCCCGGCGCAGGGTGAGCACCTCGCGACCGTACTCCTCCGGAGAGCCGATGGCGTAGATGCACGAGACACTTGCGACGATGACCACATCGCGCCGCGTCAGCACAGCCTCCGTAGCCGCCAGCCGAAGCTTCTCGATCTCCTCGTTGATGTCCGCGTCCTTTTCGATGTAGGTGTCCGTCCGCGGGATATACGCCTCGGGCTGGTAGTAGTCGTAGTAGCTCACAAAATACTCTACAGCGTTGTGGGGGAAGAATTCCCGGAACTCACTGTAGAGCTGCGCGGCGAGCGTCTTGTTCGGGGCCAACACGAGCGTGGGGCGCTGAACCTGCTCGATCACCGAAGCCATCACGAACGTCTTGCCCGTCCCAGTGGCCCCCAAGAGCGTCTGCATCCGGTAGCCGCGCTTCAGCCCTTCCACCAGGCGTGCAATCGCCTGGGGCTGATCTCCCGTCGGTCTGAAGTCGGACACCAGCTGAAACTCTGCCATAGGAACACCCCATCCCGGGCAATTCAGGCTATCTCGTTCAAACTTGTATTATACCCGATCTTGGGCAAATGTGCGAATCGGCGCAGGCAGCGGGAGGATGTTTGCGCGCTTTCCGGCGGAAGGAACGGGTGTACGCCTGCGGCTCCTGGAAAGCGAGGGGTGGCATTCGCCGCGGAACCAAAGGGTTAGCGATCAGGAACCACGTGTGTAGGCCCGCAGGAAACCGGAGCGGTTCATCTCGGCGATGCGATGCCAGATCTCTGGGGAATCGGTGCCGTCCGGAGGAAGGTTCGCGCGGTACACCGCCTCCGCCGCGACGTGGGGGCCGGCCGTATGGGCCAGCACGTCCCAGTCTCTCAAGAGGGCCTCCAGCCGGTCGAAGACGCCCTCCGGCTCCCAGGAAACGCCATAGTGGGTGAAGCAGAGCGCTCTGGGCCGGCGCGCCCGCAGCCGTTCCAGCGACTGCAGCATCGCCTCGGGCTCGAATGCGGGCGGAACCGTGACCGGCCTCACCAGAGAGTGACCGAGGAGGCTTACCCCTGCCGCATCGCCGGTGAACAGAAGGCCGGCGTGGGGCGCTTCGTACGCCACGTGGTCCCGGCTGTGCCCAGGTGTGGGGAGGGCCACGAGCCGCACCCCGCCCCCGAGGTCCAGTTGGGCTTCTTCCGCCGGCAGGAGCCGTTCGGGGGGAACGGGGATCACCGTGCCGTAGAGGGGGAAAAGTGGACCCACGGCCTCGGCGACCCCGGCGAGCAGCCGCGTGGTGTCCGCGAGATGTCGATGGGAACGCGAATGGATGACCACTTGCGCGTTCGGCATTCTCCGGGCCAGCTCGCCGGCCGCTCCAGCGTGGTCCAGATGGACGTGCGTACAGACGATAAAGCGCACCGCTTCACACGGAATCCCCAGGAGGTCGAGTCCCTCGAGGATGCGGGAAACAGCGTGAGAGGTCCCCACCTCCACGAGCGCTACCGCTTGGGTGCCCCGAACTACATAGCAGGCCCCGTAACAGGGCAACCCCAGCAGGTTCAGGTCCAGGCCGTAGACCCCCTCCACCACGGGAAACAGCCCGAGGGAAGGGCGACTTTCTCTTGCGGGTCCGGCTTGGGTCATCGGCATTCCTCGTCCGAAGCCCCGTCGGAAGGCTTGGCCGGCCGGGCGCGCGTGAGCGGCACGAAAAGCACCCCTCCGTAGTTCGTGCGGTAAATCCTACCTCCACGCTTCTCCAGCAGCCAGAGGTCCTGGCAGCCGGGCGCGCTCCCCAACGGGAGCACAAGTCGCCCCCCCTCAG
>JBMFPK010000048.1:0-12189 GCA_049969155.1 Chloroflexia bacterium
GCTTGAAGGGGTTCCGGAAACCTACGCAAGCCGCCAGAGGGTTCCATCTTCGCCCTCCAGGACCAGACCAGCACCGGTGACCTGCACGGCGACCTTTCCCTCGTCCAGAGCGGTGCCCCAGAAACGTATCCACTCCCCGGCGCAGATGACGCCGATCAGATGGGAGGAATAGTCGCGCAGCCAGTCCTCATGCTGACGGACGTCCGTCGAACTGGGTCGGGTAGCCTCAGGCCCGTTTCCCGGATGCGAATGCACCCACGCTGCCAGGAAGCAATTTGCGCGCTCCATGGCGATCAGCGCACGGCCCAGCCGGTCGGGGTCGGCGCGGACGTGCCCCGGGCTGCCCACCCCTGTGACATCGAAGGCCGCCTCGAGCTGCACCTGCTCCCCTGTGCGGCATCCCGCCACGACCAGCAGGCGCTCCGGCGGAAAGAGGGTCTCCACCGCCTGGTAGAGGAGCACGCTGGGCACCACGACCTCGCGACAGGACATAGAGACCGCGGGCCCGTCGACCACCTCTTGCAGGGCATGCTCCAGCCGCTCCAGCAAGCGCAACAGGAGTCGGCGCGCGGCCCACTCCTTCAAAGGCCGGCTCTCTAGTTCGGTGAGGATGTGCCTTTCGAGCTCCAAAAGGCCCCCAGCGTTCCCCTCGCGGAGAGCTCGCCACACCCCTTCGCGCATCTCTACCAGCAGCCGGAGTCCTTCGAGGAGCGGCCGGACCTGGTCGGGGATCGCGCCGAGCCGCGCGGCCTGCGCCAGCTGTCGGCGGTACTCGCGCGCGAGCACTCGCTCCAGTCCTCGCAGCGCAGGCATCTGAGAAAGGGTTGGGGCCACCAGACACCTCCTTCTACCCTCATTGGCGCGCTCCGCTCACGGGCGGGCAGCAGTACCATTGATCGCCTCGTCGAGGACTTGCTCCACGTACAGGATCGCCTCATCAGCGTTGCGCGGGGGCCGGTGCCAGTGGACCCGGAACCACGGGCCCGCCACGTACTGAAAGCAGGGGCCTTTCGGATGGTACCGGACCGTGGACGGAGGGGAGGCGATGTAGGTGTCCACCTCGCAACCCCGCACGCGGATGTACCCGGGGAACCGTCGCATCTGCCGGCTTTGCCGCTCCCGCGCGCGGTATTCCCCTGCATAAAGGGTACAGCCGTTCTCCCGCCAGCGCTGCCAGCCGCGTTCGTCCCAGAACGGTCGTGGCGGGGGAGCGACCACGAGCACAGACCGATGGCCTGTAGCCTGGCCGCGGCGAGATCCCGGGGGCGGATCGGGCCGGCCGGCCCCACATGCGGCACTGCCGGCCCGATCCGCCGGCCTCCGGCCGGGACTGCGAAGCACGAGCCCGGCGACAGCCGCCAGAAGCAAGAGGAGAATTGCTGGGACCAGGTACTCCATCGCTGCCTTCCACCGGTTAGCGGCCGGCCTCGACATCTGCCTTGGTGGCGTAGAGTTTCTGCCCGTCGGCCACCGCCTCGTAAAGGTCGTCCGTATGGCCGAAAGCACCGCCCTCCGGGCGCGCCAGCTGGAAGCCGGTCAGACCCAGACGGTCCAGTACATCTCGGGGCTGAGTGCCCGGCAGGATCTGCACGCCCCGGTACTCCGTCTTGCCCTCGCTTCCTGCGACGGCGATCACGATCCGCTTCATGGCTCACCTCCTGGCCCTCGTAGAGGGCTGTTCCGAACCGACACCTGCGGGCCCCGGTCCCGACGGACCAATGACCGGCACTGCAGGTCCGACCACAAGCTGCGTCTGTGTCCCGTCCTTCACTTCGGCGGCCGCACCCGCCAGGAGCACCATCGAACGGGCAACCGCTTCCGGGTTGTGCTCTGCTTCCGCCAGGAGTGCCCGGATGCGCCGTTGCGCCGCCTCGCCCTCCAGAACTGCGGCCGCGCGGTCCTCCATCGCCTTCCACACCGCCCGGGAGGGCCGGATGTCCAGGAGCCAAAGGCCGGCCCCGGCCTCGAGCACGACCCCGATGGTGCGCAGTCGTCGGGCAATCGCTTCGCACAGCTGCGTGCGAAAGGCGGGCTGCTCCTGCACCAGGAGGAGGGACATCCCGGGCCGGGCGGCTACCTGTTCCCGTACGACCTCCTGCACCCTGTCGCGTGCAAGTGTGTCCCACGCCTTCTCGCTCAGGGACAGCGCCTGCTGTACAAAGTCGGGCGCTGCCCTCAAGTCACGCCGGTAGTGGACGGCCAACCGGAGATCGATCGGCAACTCATCCTGCGTGAGAAGCTGCTCGAGCACCACTTCCTGCCTTCGCGGCGTCAGATCGATCGTCGCCCGCACACGGTCGAGCAGCGGGCAGAGCCAGGTAAGGCCCTCCGGCCCCACCAGACGGTGGAACCGGTCCAGCCGGTAGATCACAGCAACGTGGTTGTCTGGCGGAAGATACCAACGAGCGAACCAGATCGCCAGGAGCCCGGCGGCGCCTCCGGCGAGTAGGCCGGGCCAGTACGGCGAATGGCGCCCCAGCCAGCGACCCAAGGAAAACGCGAGAGCAACGAAGCAAATGGCACCCAAACACCTTGCCAGGAGCCGCATGCTGTCCTCCTCCATGACCCGCTCCTGCGACGCGACCCTGTTGCCCGTTTCCGCCTCGATCATAAACGGAGAGGCGCGGTGCCTGCTGGACACCGCGCCTCCAGGAACGCCCCGACTGGCTGCAAGGAACATGTTACGGGCTGACAGGAACCGGTCTGCTCCCCGCCACTTGGCCCCAAATGGCCGACGGCTTGCCTACACGAGGCGCCACCCGTGTCCCCGCTCGGTCAGGAGGTAACGTGGGTGTGCTCGATCGGGTTCGATCTTTTCCCGGAGCCGTGAGACGAGCCGATCGAGCTGCTGGTCCGTCACCGAATCCGGGCTTGCATCCGGGTACACCGCGGCGATCACTTCGTCCCGCGAGCATACCTTGCCCCGGTGGTCCTGGAGGAACTGGAGCAGACGCGCCTCCAAGCGTGTCAACCGCTCCTCCAGCGGCTGTCCGTCCCGGTAGACTGTGTTCGTGCGGGGGTCGTAAGCGACCCCGTGTGCGGGGAGCACGAACGACGGCCGGCCCAGAATGTTCTGGATCGCCGCCTCCAGCTCGGTGATGTCGGTCGTACGGAGCTGTACGTCGCTCTTGCCCAGGAACTCGTCCGCACCGAGGCGCCGCGCCAGGATGCGCAGGTCGACGTGCTGTGCGGCGATGGAAAAGATGACCAGCGGGATTTCCTTGAGCAATGGGTCGTCCTTGATCCGACGCAGCAGGTTCACCCCAGCCTCTACGCTCGGCTGGGCGTCCCCAGCCCGTTCGGGCAAATAGAGGTCGAGGATGATCACATCGGGCACCATCTCGCGGGCCTTGGCGAGCCCCTCCTCGCCGGTGTAGGCAGCCTCGACCTGCCAGTCGTTCTGCCGCAGGAAATCCTGCACGAGCTGCACGTGCTTGGGATCGTCCTCGATGTGAAGCAAACGAGCGCGCGGCATCTCACCTCTCCATCCATCGGGGCAGCAGCACCTCGAAGGTGCTCCCCTGCCCTTCGCGGCTGTCCGCCAGCCTCACTTCGCCGCCCTGCCGGCCTGCCAGCTGCCGGGCCAGGTACAGCCCAAGACCGATCCCGGGGATATGCTCGACCTGCGCCCCCCTACCCCGGTAGAACTTGCCAAAGATCATCGGCTGCTCGGCCTCCGGGATCCCCATCCCGGTGTCCTGGACCCGGAACATCACCTGTTCCCCCTCGGGGATCACTTCCACGCTGACCCGTCCTCCCTCCGGCGTGAACTTGAGCGCATTGTCGACCACCGAGGAGAGGATCTGCTGCGCACAACTTCTGTCTGCCTGGATCCACACGGGTAGCCTGGAAGGGACATGCACATCCAAACGGATCCCCTTCTGCTCCGCCCAGGCCCCGAACTCTTGCACGAGCGCGTCCAGCAGTTCGTCCGCAGGCAGCGGTTCGAGGTTCAGCGCGCTCCGGCCGGCTGCCAGGTTGGCGATCCAGATCAGGTTCTTCACCTGGATCTCCATCGCCCGCAGTACCTGGAAGGTCTGTTCGATCCAGTAACGCTGCCTTTCCGGGTCGTCCTTCAGGCGGCCGCTGTACAACAGCTCCGTGGCCTGCTTGGCCGTGCACAACGGCCCTTGGATCGCCTCGGCGAGCACGATGTCCTGGCCCTCGCTGACCACCGTGAACGCAAGCTGCATATGCGCGATCGTCTGCGCGAGCTGCACGGCGATCGCGGCCTGGTCGGCAAAGAGGCTGCAGATCGCCTGCTCTTCCTCGGAGAAGTCGTGGTACTGCCGGTAGTTCAGGAACATCCCACCCAGACGGGAAAATCCCCCCGCTGGCGAATCGGGGCAGGTCGGAAGTGGCAGGAATGCGGCGGAGCGCACCCCTTCCCGGGCGGTAAAGTCCCCACGAAGGGCCTCCTCTTTCTCGACTTCCGGGGCGAAAATGGGCTGCCCCTGCTCGATCAGCCGATGGACCCGATCTTTGGTTCCACCGGGATAGGGGTTCACCTGCTCGCGATACCGGATTTCCCCCGCTGTGATCGGCGACTCGACCACGCCGTGCCGCGCATCGTACGGATAGAGCACCACCATATCCGCCCTCAGAGACCGGACAGCCGCCTGGGCGAGAAGCTGGAGGACGTCCCGGTAGTGAAAGTCGGACGTCATCTTCCGTACGACTTGGAGGAGACCCTGGAGGACGCTCAGCTGGGAATCCAGGCGGTCGAGCAGGCGGGCGCGCTCGATCGCCACCGCTGCGTGGCTCGCAAGCGTGCGGATGTTCTTCAGAAGTACTTCGGGCTGTTCCACGGAGCCCGGTTCCCGGTAGTCCAGGAAGAGAAGGCCGACCGGCTGCGCCCCGGCGTCCAGGCGCACGGCCAGGAACGATCGGATGCCCTCGCGCTTCAGAAACGCGTTCGACAGATGGGGGGCCTTCAGGAGGTCGGGCACCCAGAGGTAGCCCTTCCGAGAGCGGAGCAAGCGGGCGCTCACTCCTCCGGGGCGGGCTTTCTCGCTCAGGTCGGCTCGGGTCCGGTTGCCCAGCACAACCATCTGGGTCGCGAGCAGCCGCTCCCCCTGCGCCGCATAGGGAACGATCACGACCACATCGGCCCGGCTCAGCTCCTTCGCCTGTTGCGCGATGCTACGCAGCGTCTCGCAAAGCCCGGTGCCCCGGGCCAGCTGCATCCCGACCTCCTGCAGCTGCTCCAGTTGGCGCACCTGGCGCCGGATCCTGCGAAAGTTCCGCTGGTTCGCCAGAAGCACGGCCGTCTGATACGCCATCGCTTCCAGGAAAGCGCGATCTTCCGGCTCGAACGGCTCGTCCGGAGGGGCATAGACCGTCAGCTTGCCGATGACGCCGGACTCCCTGGGAAAACGATGCTCCAGGGGAAGGTCCCGGGGTCCGGGCACCGCGTCGGGAGGATCCATACAGACGATGGGCGGTTCCCCTTCCTCCGACGAGACCTCGAGGCGCACCGGCAGCCACTCCGGACGGCTCTGCCGGATCACCTTGACTGTCCGCTGCGCGATCTCGCCCTCGCCCCGAAATGCCATCGCGTCCTGGGTCAGGCTGAGGATCGTGCGCAGGTCGTTTTCCCGCTGCACCCGGCGAAGCGCACGGACGAGTTCCTCGGCCAGGCCCTCGAGGATCGCGACCTCCGCCTCAGAACCGCCCGCCGAGTCCCACCTCCGCCGCGATTCGCGCCTGTTCAGCGCGCAGAGCAGTCCGATCGTCCTTCCCGCGTGCAGCAGTCTCGCGACAACCAGGTCGCGGAGCTTACCGCTGGGCAGCGCTGCAGCACAAGCCTCCAGATGTGGATCCCCGACCCAGGCCTGGGGATCGTTCCAGGTGCCGGAGACACTTTCGCCAGCGGGGAGAGCTCCGATCCTCCCCAAGAAGCCCTCCCCGAGAACGAAGCGATCGCCCGGAGCTTCGGGCGGTGGGAAACCGTCGACGGCCCGCAGACGGTAGGTGTCCCGCTCGCGCAGGTAGAGCAGGACGGCTTCGGCCCCCAGGACATCGCGCGCGGACTCGACGACGCGGTGCAGCAGAGTAGCCAGGTCCAACTGGCCGGCGAGCTCGGCATCGAGGCGCTGAGCGACCTCTTTCTGCCAGCGCTGCGCCTCGGCGGCGCGTTCGGTCTGCGCTTCTCTGCCCATCGCCCGCAAGACGATCCCCAACTGTTCGGCCAGTTGTTCCAGGAACTGTTCATCCTCCGCGCCGAAGCGAGCCGCGCAGCGCGATTCCAGGTTGATCACACCGAGCAGCTCGCCGTGGAACAGGATCGGAACGGCGAGCTCCGAGCGAACGCCAAGCGCAAACAGGGCATACGCTTTTTCCTCGGCGATGTCGTTCACCCGTTGCGCCCGGCGCGTCTGCATGGCGCGGCCGATGATCCCGCGATCGCGCGGCCACCGCGGCCCAGGCACGACATCGTAGCCGCGATGCGCGACGACCTGGAGTTCCGGCTCTCCGGACACCACCAGGTTGATCGATCCGATCTCCACCCCCAGCGCGTCGAGGATGTTCCCGAGGACGACCTGCCACTGCTCGCGGCGGTCCCCCTCGGTGGCGAGGATGCGGCCCACTTCGAGGAGGATCTGGAGTTCCCTCTTCCTCCGGGTCCGCTCCCGGGCCGTCTGGATCGCGGAAGCGATCGTCGGTGCCACGCGCTCCAGTGTCTCCGTATCCAGACTGTCGAACCCGTCCGGGTCCCTTGCGGAGAGCGCCAGAAGCGCTTCGATCCGTCCCTGGTCATGGATGGGGCGCCAGAGGATCGCGTTCTTCGGAAGGTCGTCCGGCCCGCCGGAGAGGGCCAGAGCGCGCACGACGGCCGCTTCCTTCGCTTCGAGGGGAATCCAGGTGCGCTGCACCCCCCCTTTTTCCCGATAGCGTCCCCATCTTCCGGCATCGCGCACGGCCTCGAAAGCGCGATCTGTCTCCGCGGAATCCAGCCAGGACAGTACCGCTTGCGGCACGGCGATGCGCTGCCCGATCGTCCGGCTCCCTCCGCGCCGCCAAGCGACCGTTTCCGCCTTCTTGACAAACCACTGCCGTTCGCGGTCGTACAGGAACAGGGTCGCGCTGTGGTCGTACGGGATGAGATCGTCCAGGCAGTGCAGGATCTGGTAGTAGACGTCCTCTTCCCGCGAACGGCGCATCAGCTGCCTGGAAACGCGCTGCAGCCGCAGGATAAGGCGCTCCTGGAAACGGGAAAGGATCTCCACCCGAAGGATTTCGCCCAGGTCTCGCGCGAACCCCTGTGCGGTTTCCGGATCCCAACGGCTACGCGCCTCGGCCGTCAGGGCCAGCAGGAAACAGCGGCGCCAGCCGCGCCGCTCCAAGAACGGCACAAGCCAGTAGCCCTCTTCCCAAGCCCTATCGGGAAATTCGAGGCAGCGTCGTACACGATCGGCCGGCCAGCCAGTGGCATAGGCCTGTTCTGCGGTCAAGCAAGGAGCCGCTCGAGGACGATTGGGCCACTCCCGAAGTACCCGTACCTCCTGAGACGCCGGACGGTACTCCACCAGGCAGGACCTCTCCGCAACCCCGGGTGAGATCCAGCGCAAAGCGGTGGATTCGAGCTTATCGGTGGCGACACCACGGAGATCGGTCCGAAGCTTGCGGAGAAACGCCACAAAGGCTGTCTGGGCCTGTAGGCCTTCCTGGAGCGTAGAGGTCACTGCACCCGAGCCCATAACGGACCTCCTGCCGGAGACACCTTGGCAAACTCATCTTACCACGGGGCGTCCATGCTTGCTGGACAGGAGGACAACAATAGGCAACAACGACAAGACGCTTTCGTGACACGGGCCAGCGATCGGGACCTCGGTCCTAGACATCGCGAGCCACGCACCCCACAGCGGCGCGTGCGGCAGTGGAAACGAGATCGATGCTCAAGAAACTCGAGCGGACTTGGCCAGCGGCAGCGCTAGATCGTCGATCTGGCGGAGGCGCCGGTCGAGGGCCGTGCGAAAGCGGACGATGACCTCTTCCGTTTCCCGTTGCAGGGCTTCCCCCAGCCGACGGCTCTCCGGGTAGTAGAGGCGCTCGAACGTCTTCGCACCCAGCTGGATGTCCCCCCGGATGACCTCCTCGATCGACCCCTCCTTCCCGATCAAACCCCGGAGCATGCCGATCAAGCCCAGGGCGTCCAAACCGTCGGCGTCGTGCACCACCTTCTCCTCCGGGCGTTCCGGTGCCAACCCCGAGGAGACGGTATGCCGGATGACCACACGTATGATGCGGTCGATGATGTCCTCGCGGACCCCGACCGCACTGAGGTACTCGCGCACCACCGTCGCCCCCCGCAGCCCGTGCAGGACGCCGGTGATCGTGCCGATCCATCCGATGTCGTGAAAGAGCGCCCCGCAGATGAGGACAAATGGATCGACCTCATCGGTGATCGCGCGGCCGATCTGCAGCGCGTAACGGACAACCGACATCACGTGCGCAAAATCGTGCTGCTCCGAACGCGCGTGCTTTTCCCGTACGAAGGCCTGGGCACGGAGGATCAGCTCCACTTCGGAACGGGTCAAGGGGCGCTCAAACATCCTCCGCTTCCTCCGCTCGGCGCAGCTGCTGGGCACGGCGTGTCGCTTCCTCGCTCCGTCGGGAGAGCAGGGCGCGCATACGGGCTTGTGGCTCCTCCCCGGGTGGGGGTTGCAGTTTCTCCAGCGCCTCGGCCGTCGGCCAAGCGATGAGCGCCGGGATCCCCGCTTCGCGCTCATCGGGAGCGTAGCGCAGGCTTCGCACCTCGCATCCTTCAGCGACCGGGAGTGGGATTTCCGCGATCGCCCGGAAGCGCTCGTCGAGGGCAGCACGGAAACGGGCGATCACCTCGACGGTTTCCTCCTGCAGCGCCTCCCCGATGCGCGCGCTTGCCTCGAAGTAGAGCCGGTCGTAGTCCCCGGCACGCTTTCCCATTCGGTCCGCCAGGATCTCCGCAGTGGAACCACGTTTTCCCATGATCCCGCGGAGCATCCCCATCAACCCCAGCCGGTCCAGGGCATCGGCATCGTACACGACCTTCTCCTCGGTCGTCTCAGGAGGGATCATCGAGGTAGGCGTGTGCCGTGCCACGATGTTGCAAATCCGCTGGCAGACCGCTTGCGGCACCCCGACCGATGTGAGGTACTCGCTAGCGATCGAGGCTCCGCGCAGGCCGTGGAGCACCCCGGTATGGGTGCCGATGCGGCCGATATCGTGAAACAGTGCCCCACAGATCAGGACGAAAGGGTCCACTTCCTCCGGGATGGCCTCCGCGATCTGGAGCGCATAGTGCACCACGGCCAGGACGTGGGAATAGTCGTGTCCGAGCGCGTGGGCGTGTTTCTCGCGGACAAAGGCTTCGATCTGTCGGATGAGTTGATGCTCTCTTCGCGTCAGGGGCCGCTCGAACATCGCTTTCTCCACCTTCCGGTTCCCTCAGGCTTTGAGCACCAGCAGAGGTTCCAGGAAAGCGACCACTTCCCCCAGCCCCATGGCGAGCGTCTGCGCCAGCACCTCTTCCCCGCGGTACTGGAAGGGGAGTTCCTTCACGCCGCTCACGACGAGTGGGCCTGCTGCACCTTTCTGGCGGAGGTGGAAGTAGCGCACCCCGTTCCGATCCTCGCTGCGGAGGACCTCTTCGACTTCGGGAAGTCGGTAGCCGCCGCCGTGAGGGAGGATGTTCGCCTGGAGGAGCCGCTCATATTGCCCCAGTTCACGGGCCCGCTCCTCGAATCCCAGACGGGCGATCGTCTCTCGGCTCAGGTTCGGACGACCGTACAAAAGGTACGCCTGCAGGTCTGCGCGCAACACCATAGGGTAGAGCTGGTCGGAGTTGTCTTTGACCGCGTGGCACCCCAGCAGGATCTCGTTGCTGTGGCCCAGTCCCTGGTGGCAGAGGTTCGCGATGGGGCGATAGGGTCCGAAAAGTCGCTGCGCGGCCAGGGCACGGCGCCGCAGGGTAAAATCGAGCACCACCTGGTAGTAGCGGTAATAGGCGCGGGCTTCCTCCCCCACGAGGGCCAGCACCGGCCCAAAGGGGGTCTCTACCTGCAGGGCCTTACGTCGCAGGGCAGGGCTGTGGTCCCAGTAGAGCCCGTCCCCGCGAGGGTTCTCCCCCCGCAGCTCGCTCCCCGAGCCGTGTACGATGAAGGCGTAAGGAGGGAGATCCAGATCGGCCTGCGGCACCACCCGGTACAGATCGATGAAGTGGTTGCTCTTCTGAAAGTCCCATTCCACGGGGATCCCGTCGAGCAGCACCTGGTCCCGCTCCAGCCGTTGAAGGTTGTCCAGGAGTTGCGCGGGTTCCGGGATCTCCTCCAGCCCGCCCACGAGCATCCCACAGCAGTTCGGCTTGACCTCCAGGGGGATGATGTCCCGCGTGCCGTCTCCCCAGACGATCTTGCCACCGTAGCCGAAGCCGCTCGCCCAACGGTTCACGTTGCGAGTGATCGTCATATCGGGCGTGGCGATAAAGACCGCATCGGCCGGCCAGCCGAGCGCTTCCTGCAGGCAGTGCAGCTTGGCCAGGCCGTAGCGCATGTTCGCCAGGCAGAGGCTTGCGGCTGCATCCGGTGGAGGTGGGGCAAAGATGTGGGCCTCGGCCCGCGCCAGGAGCTGTTCCGCACCCAACATCGCTCACTCCCCGTGCCGGCTCTCACCCGGCAAAAAGCGGAACGAAGGAGAAAGCCTGGACGTCCACCAAGCCGCGGTCCGAGAGTTTCAGCTCCGGGATGACCACGAGCGCCATGAAGGCCATGGTCATCAGCGGGGCCTCCAGCGTACATCCCAATGCATGGGCTGCCTCGTTCAGCCGTTCCAACCGATGACGCACTTCGTCGAGCGGGCGGTCCGACATCAGGCCAGCGATCGGGAGAGGGAGCGCCTCGAGCACCTGTTCGCCGCAGACGACCACTTGCCCGCCCTGCAATCGCGCCACCTCCTGAACAGCCAGTGCCAGTTCGCCATCGCTGCACCCGATGGCGACGATGTTGTGGCTATCGTGCGCCACGGAAGACGCGATCGCCCCACGCTTCAGGCCAAAGCCTTTCACGAACCCCAGGCCGATATTCCCGCTCCCACGGTGCCGTTCCACTACAGCGATTTTCAGAAGGTCGCGCTCCGGATCTGCCACTGCAGACCCATCGACCACTAGCGCTTCCTCCACGAGCGCGCGCGTCAGGATCTGCCGAGGCACCACGCCGATCGTGCGCACATGCGCGCCTTGGGCCGGGATGCGAAAGCGTCCGGGGTGCAGATCCGGCACCCGAAAGGTCGAAGGGGGCAACGTGCGGGCCGCAGGCAGCGTTCCCTCCACCAGCGCACCATCGCGCGCCACCAGACGGCCGTCCTTGAACACCATGCGCACGGAGAACGTATCCAGGTCGTCCAGGACGACCAGATCCGCCCGGAAACCCGGAGCGACGGCACCGAGGTCCCACAGGCGGAAGTAGCGGGCCGCGTTGAGGGTGGCCATCTGGATGAGGACCACAGGGGGAAGAAGCTCTCTGGAGCGCGCACGGCGCAGGATGTCATCGATATGGCCGTGGGTCAGGAGGTCGGCCGGGTGGCGGTCATCGCTCACGAAGAAGCAGTGGCTCGCGTTGCCGGGCATGACGAGCGGAAGCAGCTCCTCGAGGTTGTGGGCCGTACTGCCCTCGCGGATCATGATGGCCATTCCGAGGCGCAGCTTCTCGAGGGCCTCCTGGAGGCTGGTGCACTCGTGGTCGGAGCCGATCCCGGCAGCGACGTAGGCACAAAGGTCGCGTCCCGAAAGGCCGGGGGCGTGTCCATCGATCGGCCGGCCGCTTGCTACGCGCAGCTTCTCCAGTACCTCGGGTGCCCGGTGCAGCACTCCGGGGAAGTTCATCATCTCCGCCAGCCCCAGGACCCGTTTTTCCTCGAGCAACCTTGCGATGTCCGCGGCGCCAAGCTCCGCGCCGGCCGTCTCCAGCGGCGTGGCGGGCACGCAGGAAGGGGCCATCAGGTACACGTTCAGGGGGAGTGCGGCAGTCTCCTCCAGGAGGTAGCGCACCCCGTCCAGCCCCATCACGTTCGCAATTTCGTGGGGATCGGCGATGACAGTCGTCGTCCCGTGGGGTACGACGGCTCGGGCGAACTCGGCCGGATGCACCATGGCGCTCTCCAGGTGCACGTGTCCGTCGATGAATCCGGGGCAGAGGAAGCGGCCTTCGAGGT
>JBMFPK010000049.1:0-11623 GCA_049969155.1 Chloroflexia bacterium
CCCGAGGAAGAGGAGCTGGAGGCGCTCCCCGCCTTTAGCTGGCAGGAACCGGGCACGCGCGGCGCACCGGGGTATGTCGAGGAGCTCGTGCCCGAGGAGGAACAACCGACCGGGCCGACGATCTTTGAGAAACTCAAGGCCCGGCGTCAGGAGGTCATCGGACCGGCCGAAGTCCCGGCCCCCGAAGAGGTCACCGCCGAGGAACTGCTCGTCGAAGGAGTAGAGCCGTTTTCCGTGGAAGAGGTCGAGGCGCCTGCGGCGGAAGAAGAAGTGCCCTTGGAACGGATCCGTCCGTTCTCCCTGGAAGAGCTCGGCCTCGAGGCCCCGGAGGCCGTCCCCGAAGCCCCTGCACCGCCCTTTACGCTCGAGGAGATCGGGGTGCCCTCGGAGGCCGCTGCACCCCTGCCCCAGGAGGAAGAGGCCGGCCTTCCGACGCTTACCGAAGCCGAACTGGAAGGCATCGCCCCGTTCTCCCTGTAGGAACTCGAGCTCGGGGGCGCCGAGGCGCTGCCCACCGCCGTGGAACCCTTCTCGCTCGAGGAACTGGGGCTGGAGGGCCCCGAACTGCCAGCAGAGGAAGTCGCCGGTGTGGCAGCCGAAGCCCCACAGCCCTTCCGTCTGGAAGAACTCGGCCTGACCGAAGAAGAAATCAGCGGTCTGGGACTGGGCCCCGAGGAACTGGCCCCCGTGTCGGCCGAGGAGCCGGTGGTGGAGGTGGCTTCGGCTGCACCCGAAAGGCCACCCCTTGAGGAGCTCCGTGCACAGGTCGCCGCGCAGCCTGCGGATGCGTCGCTTCGCCTGGAACTGGCCAGAATCTGCGCGGCAGAAGGCGCCTTCGAGGAAGGCATGGAACAGTACCGCTGGTTGATCAAGAACGGCGGCACGGAGCTGCAGCAGACGATCATCCTGGACATCCGCGCCTGGGCCGAGAAGGAAGGCGATGAGCGGCGTTTGCAGCGGTTGCACCGGCTCCTGGGCGATGCGTATATGAAAGCGGGCTCGTACGCGCAGGCGGTACAGGAGTACGCCTGGGTGCTGAGCCGTCCGGTACGCTAACAGCTACAAGGAAGATTTCGCAGGATGGGGTTGCTGCCCGTTGCGCTGGGACGGGCTTGCCCTGGGTACGAAAGGGGTCACAACGATGAGGAAAATCGTCGAAGACCTGCTCCGGGTCGATGGTGTGGTGGGTAGCCTCCTGGTCGGCAAAGACGGCCTGGTCGTCGCCAGCACCCTCCTGGACCCAGAAGATGCCGAGATCCTGGGCGCAATGTCGGCTGCGGTGTACGGCGAGGTGGACAAGGCGACCAAGCGAATTGGCGTCGGAAGCCTGTCGGACGCCATCATCAACGCGCAGGACGGCGCGGTCCTCCTGCAGGAGTCCCACGACCTCATCCTGGTGGTCATCACACAACGCACCGTCAACCTGGGGCTGGTGAAGATGGAGATGCGAAAAGCAGCCGCCCGGATCAAAGAAGCCGTGCCGCTGTAAGGAAAAGCCTTTTGTACAGGTTCAGGGCAGTCGCCGGCGGTTACCTGCCGCGACTGCCTCTCGTATGTTTACCGAGGAGAAAGGATCGACCGGATGGAACGCACGCTCGTCATCATCAAGCCGGATGGGGTACAGCGCGGGCTGATCGGCCCCATCATCACGCGCCTGGAGCAGCGCGGATTGAAAATCGTGGCCATGAAGATGATCCAGATGGACGAGGCGCTTGCGCGGCGCCATTACGCGGTTCACGAAGGGAAGCCCTTCTTCGGGCCCCTGGTCTCCTACATCACCTCCGGGCCGGTTGTGCTGATGGTGATTGAAGGAAACGGGGTCGTGCAGCTGGTGCGGCAGACGGTCGGCGCAACGGATCCGGCAAAGGCTGCTCCGGGGACGATCCGCGGGGACTTTGGGCTCGCGATCGGCCGCAACCTGATCCACGCCTCCGACAGCCCGGAAACCGGGGAACAGGAGGTCTCCCTGTTCTTCGACGAGACGGAAATCGTCTCCTACCGTCGGGACACGGATCGGTGGATCTTCGAGGAGGCTTGAACGGAACGCCACCGGCTCCAAGCGGGCCCCGCATCCCTGGTACGGGCAGTGGGGCGATGGACGATCGGATTTCCAGGAGGGAACGCCTCCAGAAAATCCTGGCGCGAGCCGGTCTGGGCTCCCGCCGCGCCTGCGAGGAGATGATCCGCCAGGGACGGGTGACCGTCAACGGTGAGGTGGCCCACCTGGGGGATTCCGCGGATCCAACGTGCGACACGATCGCCGTGGACGGACGTCCCGTCGAGATTCCGTCCGCACACACCTACATCCTCCTCCACAAACCCCGAGGAGTCCTTTCCACCGTCCGCGACACGCACGGCCGGCCCACGGTGCTGGACCTCGTGCCGTCTTCCTCCAGGCTCTACCCTGTGGGCCGCCTGGATATGGATAGCGAAGGGCTCATGCTCCTCACAGACGACGGCGAGGTTGCTCTCCGCTTGACCCATCCGCGCTACGGCCACGCGAAAGAGTACCTCGTGCGGGTCCGCGGGCACCCCGGGAGGAAAGCGCTGCGACGGTGGCGCGAGGGGATCGCGGTGGACGGCGAGAGGACCGCCCCTGCCGATGTCACCGTCCTTCGGCGGGAGGCCGACGGGACTTGGCTGCGCGTCGTGCTGCGCGAAGGACGCAAGCGGCTGATCCGGCGCGTCGCGGAAGCGCTCGGCCATCCGGTGCAACGCTTGATCCGACTGCGCATGGGCCCGCTCGAACTGGGCAAGCTGAAACCTGGGGAATGGCGGCACCTGACCCCCGAGGAGATCGCGGCCCTGCGCAAGTCCGGGTAGGACCCCTCCGGCTCGCCCGGACGGCACCCGTACCCCGGACCGCGCTTCTCACCGGCCACCGAAGCATCGCCGTTGGGCAGTCTTCCCAATGGGTCGCTCCCCCGCTTCGGCAGCAGGCGTTACTTTCTACCGCCTTGCAGGCCCAGCCACAATTCCATCGCACCCCGGCGGCGGGCTTCCACATGTACCCGCCATAGCCCCGGGGTTGCCGCTTCCACTGCGCCCTGCCCGCCCACGACGCGATGAAGGACGAGCGTCGTTGCGGCCGGCGCCGCGAACAACAGCATGCCTGCCCACGCCCTCTGATCGCCCAGGACGATGTGCACCCCATCGGCCTCTCTCTCCCACGAGGCGATCTCCTGGCCCTGCACGATGTGGAGGGTGGAACCGACCCACTGGAGCCCCTCTTCCACCGGGCGCAGCAAGAAGGCACGGCAACCGTGGGGCTCCACCTCCGGAAAAGCGACCGAATCGCCCACCACCCGGTACTCCCCCCGCCAGAACTCGTGCAGATGGCAGGATCGGCCCTCCAGTCCCAGGGTAGCCGGAGAGAAGCGCAGCTCGGCCGGCCGGTTGCCCATGTTTACGAGCGCCACGACCCACCCGTGCCCCCAGGGTCGATCCATCTCCACAACGATCGCTTGCGGTTCCTCCCGCAGCAACAGGTCCGGCACCGTGGCTTGCCTCTGATGGACGGGCCAGCCCAGGAGCGTCCACGCGCGGCGGAATTCCTCCAGCGCCGGAAGATCGTCCCCCAGCATCCAGGAACCCCCGCTCAGGGCGATCACGGACAGCAAGGTACGCACCTCGGCTTCCGTCAGGTGGTTTCCGGCCGTGCGCACGATCAGTGCATCCGGATCGTTACGCCAGAGCCGCCCGTGCGCCCAGGAACGCACGAGGGTATTGCGGACGGCCCGGCGCGCGGCGGGAAACAGGGGGTCTGCCCGCACAAGGGACGTCAGCACCCCGAACCTGGGGTCCCAGCTCGGGGCAACGTCCGGGCCGATACGCATCCCGTCGACCAAGCCGACGGCCGGACCCAACGGGCAGCCGCACCCCAGGAGAAAAACCTCCTCCCCGGCGGCAGCGCGGATCGCTTCCAGCCCACGGCGCAGCGCCTGTGCGCGCGAGAGGTCCGACCGCCCCCGCACGCCTCTCAGCGCGCCGCCGTACAAAAAGTCGAGCTTCAGGTAACGATAGCCCCATTCCTCCACGACCCGCGAGATCAGGCTCCGTAGCCATTCCTCCACGTCGGGGCGGGTCAGGTCGAGGCCGAAGCACACGTTGATCGACCCCAGGCCGGTGGAAACGGGCCTGCCGCGCGGATCCCGCAAGAGCCACTCCGGATGCTCGCGCGCCGTGCGCGAGGTGGGCCTCACGACAAAGGGGGCCAACCAGAGGCCGGGGCGAAAGCCTGCCCTGCGGATCTCCTCGGCCAGCCACGCCATGCCGTGGGGAAACCGCTCGTTGGGTTCCCAGTCCCCGACCTGCTGTTCCCATCCGTCGTCCACCTGCACCACGTCGACCGGCCAGTCGTGCTCGGCCAGCCACAGGACCTGACGCATGACATCCTGCTCCGTGACGCGCGGGCCGAACGCCGTCCAGGAACACCAGCCGGACGGAGACGGACCCTGTACCCGGGCTCCCATCTCCTTGCCGAGCAACTCCGCATATCGCTCCAGAGGCCGCTCCTCGGGAGGAGCCAGAAGCAAGCCAACCTTTTCCGACCAGAGGCTTTCTCCCGGCGCCAGGCGCAACCCGTCCGTCGAGCAACGAAAGGAAAGCCAAACCCGTCCGGCCCGGAAACGCGCATCCAGCTGCCCAAACTGGTCCCCGGAAGTCAACAACCCGCACAGGAGCGTCGGCTTTCCCCCGGCAGGGGTCAGGATGCCCACGAGGTCGGAGCGAAACGAACCGGAAGAGGCAGGAAGGAACGGGGAACCATCGTCCATCGGCGCGGAAAAGGGGTTATGGGACCGGCGTTCCCGACCGAGCACATCGCACCAGCCAGCGGCGCTCCAGGACTGCCACCCTTCGCAGTACAACCCGGCGATCGGGCTCCCCAACCAGAGGCGGCCTCCCCACTGCGGATCGATTTCGAGCGGCTGTAGCGTTTCGACTGCGATGGGCTCCGGCAAACTGTTGTGGACCGCCAACTCCAGGACAAGCCAGGGCGCCTCTTCGTAGATCGTGGCCACGAACTCCAACCCGGGGCGCCGACCGCCCCCGCACTCGACGTGCAGGGCCAGCCCCTTCCCACACAGATCCTCGACCGGCTCCACACGCCAATGCCGGATCTCGCCGTCGTCGGACCCCACACGGTGCCGCCTGCCCCCCCGCCAGTAGCCGACCCGCGCCCGGGCCCAGCGCACCTGGAAACCCGGAAACGCTGGAGCGCTCAGATCGAACAACCCCAGGGGCCGATCGAAGCGCAGGTGCCAGTGGCGGCTTTCCAGGATCAGTGTGCGACGGTCTTGGCGCCAGCTCAGCCTGTTCTCCGACATTCTTTCGCTCCACCTCTTGATTCAACGCCCGCGCACGATCTCGGCCGTCCGAACCGCGCAGCACACCATCTCACCCTTCGCTTCCCATCCCGGTCTGCGCTCGCACTTGTCTGCGCCAGTATTCCAGGATGTCGCGCAGCGATTCCTCCAGCGGAATGCGGGGCTCCCAGCCGGTGCGGCGACGGAAGCGGGTGCTATCGCAAGCGATCACCGGAATGTCCGACGGACGCAGCCGTTGGGGATCGACTTCTATCTTCACCGGAACGCGGCTCATCGCCAGCAGGGCATGCAGCACCTCCTCGACCGCGTACGCTTTGCCACTCCCCAGGTTGTACACTTCACCTGGCTCGCCCAGGGTCACCGCCAGATGATATGCGCGGACCATGTCCCGCACGTCCGTGAAATCGCGGCGCGCCTGGAGGTTGCCCACCCGGACGACCGGAGGCCGCAGGCCGGCCTCGATTTCCGCGATCTGCCGGGCCCAATCGGCCGTGACAAAGACGGGCGCCTGACGGGGACCGATGTGGTTGAAGGGCCGCACGCGCACCGCACGCAACCTGTGGCTGAGGAAGTACTGGAGTCCCAGGAAATCCTGGGCGATCTTGCTCACGGCGTAAGGGTTCGCGGGACGCAAAGGGGTGTCCTCGTCGACCGGTACCTCCTCGGGCCGGACCAACCCGTATTCGTCACCCGACCCAACGACCAGGACGACCGGGTCCAGTCCGGCCTTCAGGATCGCCTGGAAAAGGTTCACCTGAGCGACGACGTTGTTCACGAGCGTTCCGGCGGGATCCACAAGCGACGCCCAAGGAGAGGATTGGGCCGCCAGGTGAAAGACCGCATCCGGGCGAACCTCCGCGATCGTGCGCTCCACCCAGTCCGCGACCATCAGGTCCCCACTGAGGAGAACGACCTGAGCGCGGATGGCCTCGAGGTGGGTCGTCGGCCAACCAGGAAAGGAAAGGGCATAGACGTCCCATCCCGGCTGGGTCAGCAGGTATTCACAGAGGTGGCTTCCAGCGAACCCCGAGGCGCCGGTCACAAGCGCTCGCACGGGATGCACCTCCTCAACAGGGAGTCAGGGGAGCCCCAAGCGGCTCACGAGTTCGATGAGGCGCTGGCGGAGCGGGTCGTCCTCCGGAAGATCCACCAGCGGCCGGCCCTCTGCGTCCAGCTGCCGCACGGGCGGGTGATCCGGAAGCGTACCCAGAAGGTCGAGACCCGCCGCCGCAATTCCTTCGCGCACCGCCTCCGGCAGATCGCCGTCCACCCGGTTCACGATGAGCGCGATCCTTCCCACGTGTGTACGGAGCTCGTAGATCAATTCCTGCATCCGCGCGGCCGCCGTGATCCCCCGGATCGACGGGTCCGAAACGAGCAGCAGGATATCGACGTCCCGGGTCGTCTGCCGGCTCAGATGCTCCATGCCTGCCTCGTTGTCCATCACCACATAATCGTACTGCGTCTGCAGCCGGTCGAGGCAACTGCGCAGGATGTTGTTTGCTGCGCAGTAGCAGCCCGGACCCTCGGGACGCCCCATGGCCAGAAGGTCCAGCCGGGAGCCTTCTACGAGCGCCTCGTTCAACTTCCACTCCAGGTAGTCCTGCTTCGTCATCCCGCTGCGAAACGAGCCGCTCTTCACCTCCTGGAGCATCCCCTCCCGGATGTCCCCGACAGTGTTCTCGAGCGGCATACCCAGCGCCAGGTGCAGGTTGGAGGAAGGGTCCGCATCCACCGCGAGCACAGTGCCGTAGCGCGTCAGCCACTGCGCGGTCAGGGCAGCGACCGTGGTCTTGCCCGTGCCCCCTTTTCCTGCGATAGCGATCGTCTTGGTCACAGCAGACGTCCCTCCTGCGGTCGGCGCTCTACGGATCGGTTCGTGCGGACATTGTACTACAGGCAGTTCCCACGGGCAAACCAAGCCCCTCGCTGTTGCGCGGTAGCGCATCGGTGTGCTACAATCCCCACAGCGGCGCGGAAAGTGTTCCAGGCCCTGTCGGGCCGTTGGCACATTTCACCCCGCAGGAAGGCGTCCATGAAGCGGAGCGAAGAGCAGGATCGGGTGCGGCACGGGTTGCAGAACCTGGCGTTCGCCGGCACGCTCGTGGTACTTGCCCTGGTCCTGTATGCGGCGGCGATCGCCCGCAGCGCCGAGCGGCGGGAACGACGGGAGGCCGCCACCCAGACGGCACAGGCCCGGGTGGCGGCTACGATCGCAGGGCAGGCGACCGCTGGAGCTGTAGCCACCGCGACCGTGCGCCACGAAGAAGCCTACCGGAGCACACCCATCCCCGTGACACCGCAGGAGCCGATCGCTCCGGAGACCGCGGGTCGGGTGCAGCCCTTGGCCCGGTGGGGAATGGGGGTGCCGAGCGCGGTCGCCTACGCGCCGGACGGCCGCTACCTGGCGCTAGGGACCACGCTCGGAGTCTACCTGTACGATCCGGAAGGGACGGAGCCGCTGCGCCTCATCGAAACGGATTTCCCGGTGCAGCACCTCGCCTTCTCGCAGACCGGTGACCGGCTGGCCCTGGGGTTGCTGGATGGGTCGCTCTGGCTCTGGTCGGCAGACGACGGCCACTTGCGGCCGCTGGCGGACGACCTGGGGTCGGTCGTGGCGCTCGTCTTCCCCCCGAAGGGCAAGGTCCTCGCCGCAGGGCACAGCGATTCGGGTTCATCCTGGCTGTGGCAGGAAGGGCTGGGGGTGATCCTCGAACTTCGACCGCCCGCAGGAACGGCAAAGGAGCCAATGCCGCTCCCTTCCGTTGCCTTTTCGGGCGACGGCCGTTATGTGGGAGTCGGCTGGTATGAGGGCCCCTTCCAGCTGTGGGATGTAGCCGAAAGGCGAGTCCTGGGGGAACTCGCGGAGGTGCAGGGTTTCCAGCGGATCGCCTTTTCTCCCGATGGCTCTCTGCTCGCTACCGCTTCCGGAGAGGGCACCGTGCGCGTATGGCGCCTGCCGCTTCTGACGCCTCTCGGCACCTTTGAAACCTCGATGGGTTACCTGAACGCGCTCGTCTTTTCCCCCAACGGGGGGCTGTTGGCTTCGGCCGGCCAGCGCACGGTCCGCGTCTGGGACGTACGCAACACGGCCCTGCTGCGCATCCTCGAGATGCCTCGGAAGGAAGCGTCCAGGTGGCCGATGGGCGACCAAGCGCTGGCCTTCTCGCCGCGCGGGACGGCGCTCGTCGGCATCGCCACAGACGGGAACGTCCTAACCTGGGATCTGGCCTCAGGCACAGCTGCTCCTCTCCTCCTCGGGTTTACCCCGGCGTGGGTCGACACAGCGGTGACGCCGGACGGGCAGCTGCTCGCAGCACTGGCCGACGACGGGCGCGTCTGGATATGGAGCGTGGCGGACGGCACCCTGGTGCGCGTCCTGGAACCAGTGTCCTGGGCCTCTTCTCCGCGTCTCATCGTTTCCCAGTATGTGATGACCTCCAGCCTGGCGCAGGGGCCGCTCCTGGTACTGCCCGAGACCCAGGCCGTACGCGTGGGAGAGAGGACCTTCACGATGACGATGGAGATGCCGTACCCTTACCTCTGGCCCACCACCACGGTGACCTGGGTCGGTCAGGCCACGACTACACTCTCGTTCGAGGGCGGCTTTCCGCCGCGCATACTGCCCCTTCCCGACTTTCCGGGCATCTCCTTCTTGCTGGATGGCCGCACCTTGGGCGTTCGCGCCTTTGGCGAAGGGGTCACGCTTTGGGATGCCACGAGCGGTCGGCTCCTGGGCTGGTTGCTGGACGAGATACCGTCCGCGGAGACGTTCTCGGAGAGGGCGGTCCTTTCCCCGGATCAGAAATGGATCGCAGCGCCCGGTGAAGGGGGTACAGTCCTCCTCAGGGAACGGGGACCGGGCTCGCAGCTGCGCACGCTCGCCGGACACGAGGACTGGGTGACAGGCATCGCCTTCTCGTCCGACGGCCGGTATCTGGCCACCGGTTCTGCGGACGGGACTGTGCTCCTGCGACGGGCCTCGGACGACTTTCTGAGCTACACCATCGTTACGCGGGAGCCCGTTTCAGTTTCCTGCGTGGCCTTTTCTCCGGACGCGTCTCTCCTTGCGCTCGGTCGGATCGACGGCACGGTGCGGCTGATCGACACCGCGACCTTCCGCCCCGTTGCGGATCTGCGCGGGCACACCGTATGGGTATCCGACCTGACCTTTGCAGCGGACGGGCGCTGGCTGCTCACCGTTTCGCTTGACGGCGCCCTCCGTCTGTGGGGCGTCGTGGAGTGATCTGGCCTACAGCCCCCGACCGCCCGTGTGCACCATCATATGTGGCAAGTGGATTGCGAGGAGGAGAAACCGTATGGACGTGCATCGCGTGGACGGCCAGGATCGCGGTGATGTGTTCCTCTACGCGCTAAGTACCTGCGTCTGGTGTCGGCGGACGAAGGCCTTGCTGCAGGAACTCGGGGTGGCCTATCGCTAT
Organism: Chloroflexia bacterium; assembly: GCA_049969155.1. Classification (GTDB taxonomy): domain Bacteria; phylum Chloroflexota; class Chloroflexia; order DTKN01; family DTKN01; genus DAOTVY01. The sequence goes on from JBMFPK010000049.1 coordinate 9,770, forward strand.
ATCGATGTGGACCTGGTTCCCCAGGACGAACAGCAGGAGGTCATGGAACAGGTCGCCCGCTGGAACCCGCAGAGGAACTTTCCCACCCTGGTCATCCGCAACAGCCAGGTGATCATCGGTTACCAGCCGGAGCGCATTCGGGAGGCGTTGAGCTGATGGGTGAGGAACCGACCCCAGAGGCGATCGATGCGCTGTACCGCAGACTGGAGCGGGAGGCCGAAGCCGCAGGGTACCACCTGAACCCGGACCGCGAATTCACCCGGGAACTGGTGCGGGGCCTGCTCGTGAACGAGGCACGCTACGGGTATCCGAGCTGTCCCTGCCGACTGGCGACAGGGGTTGCAGAAGCGGACCGCGACATTGTCTGCCCCTGCGACTATCGGGACGCGGACCTAACCGAGTACGGGGCCTGCTACTGCGGACTGTACGTCTCCGCCGCAGTGGCCCAGGGAGAGCAGCCCTTGCGCCCGATCCCGGAGCGGCGTCCACCGCCCGAAGCGCGAGGGAAGCCGGCCGGCCGCCCGTCTTCGCTATCTTCCCTTCCGTACCCGGTCTGGAGGTGCCGCGTCTGCGGCTATCTCTGCGCGCGGGAGGAACCCCCGGAGGTCTGCCCCATCTGCAAGGCCCGTCGGGAGCGGTTCGAGCGTTTTCTGTAAAAGGAAAACCTCCCGCCGGGGCTTCCGGCGGGAGGTTCGGTTTTCGGTTAACCGAGCGCCACCGAAGCCGGGGGCTCCTCGCCTGTGAGGAAGCGGTGGATGTCCGCGGCGGCCCGCTTGCCCGCCCCCATAGCGCTGATCACCGTTGCGGCACCGGTGACGATGTCCCCCCCTGCCCAGACGCGCTCCTTGGTCGTCCGCCCGGTCGCCTCGTCCGCCACTACAGTGCCGTGGCGGGTCCGCTCCAGGCCCTCCACACCCTGGAAGATGAGGGGGTTGGGGCTCGTGCCGATGGCGATGATGACGGCATCGGTCTCGAAGGTGAACTCGGAACCCGGGATCGGAACCGGGCGTCGGCGTCCGGAGGCATCCGGCTCACCCAGTTCCATGCGGATGCACTCCATCCCCCTGACCCACCCGTGCTCGTCCCCCAGGATGCGCACAGGGTTCGTGAGCAGGTCGAAGATGATCCCCTCTTCCTCGGCGTTTTCCGCTTCCTCGGCGCGTGCAGGCAGCTCCTGCCGCGAGCGGCGGTAGACGATGTGGACTTCTTCTGCCCCCAGCCGCAGCGCGCAGCGCGCCGCGTCCATCGCCACGTTCCCCCCGCCGACCACCGCGACCCGCTTCTTGCGCTTGATCGGGGTGGCATACTCGGGGAAGAGGTAAGCCTTCATGAGGTTCGTGCGGGTGAGGAATTCGTTCGCCGAGTAGACCCCGTTCAGGTTCTCTCCGGGGATGCCCAAGAACTGGGGCAGGCCAGCGCCCGTCCCCAAAAAGACCGCGTCGTACCGTTCGAGGAGCTCATCCAGACTGTACAGTTTGCCGATCACGGCGTTCAGCACGATCTCCACGCCCAGGCGGCGGACGTAATCGACCTCTGCCTCCACGATCCGCTTCGGCAGACGGAACTCGGGGATGCCGTACATCAGTACTCCACCTGGAGCGTGCAGCGACTCGTAGATGGTCACGCTGTGGCCCATACGGGCGAGGTCTGCGGCACAGGTCAGACCGGCAGGCCCGCTGCCCACCACGGCGATCTTTTTCCCCGTCGAGCGCGAAGGAGGCGTCACCTCCACGCCGTTCGCCAGTTCCCAGTCGGCCACAAAGCGCTCCAACCGGCCGATCGCCACAGGTTGCTGCTTCTTCCCCAGCACGCAGGTCATCTCGCACTGCGTCTCTTGGGGACACACACGGCCAC
>JBMFPK010000050.1:0-11391 GCA_049969155.1 Chloroflexia bacterium
CTGCTGCGGTACCACCAGGTGGTGTTGCAGCGGAACCATCTGCTCCGGCGGTGGCGCGAAGGAGGTCCGCCTCCCGGCGCGCGCGAGGAGGCGGCCTTCTGGAACCGGGAGATGGTCGAGCACGGCTCCTACCTGATCGCCGCCCGGGCCCGCTTCGTATCCGATTTGGCTCCGCTCCTGGAGCACCTGCATCTCCAGCTTTCCGGGACCGCGGAACGCCTCCGAATGGTTTACCGCCCCCAGGTTCCTTGCCCCCCGGAAGCGGACGAACCCGGGATCGCCTTCGCCTACCGGCAGGCCCTGGCAAGCGTCTGGCCGCGCGAAGTGGAGCTGGGCCAGAGTCTGCTTGGCCCGCACCGCGACGACCTTGCCTTCTCCCTCGACAAGAACGACCTTGCGACTTACGGCAGCCGGGGCCAGCAGCGCACCGCCACGATCGCTCTGAAGCTGGCCCAGGTCGAGTGGCTCCGACGGCAAAGCGGGGAGGCCCCCCTCGTACTCCTGGACGACGTGCTCTCCGAGCTGGACCCCGCGCGCCGCGGTTACCTCCAGGGATGGTTGCTGGAGGGAGGATACCAGGTGGTCCTCACGGCCACGGACCTGGGCTCCTTCAGCCCGATCACGCTGGAACAGTCCACCGTGTACCGGGTGGAATCCGGCCGATGGACCCTCCTGGAGCGGAGCGCCGTGGCCGAGCTGGTGGGGAAACCGGGATAGCCTCGAGACTCCTTGGGCCAGGGTCCCAGGCACACATCCCCGATTCCCCGCGGGAGAAACCCGGGAGGCTTCTATGGGACGACGTGTGGCCTGGGTCACCCTCGCTCTGGTCGGGACGCTTCTGCTCGGCAGCGGCGCCGTCGTCGGCTGGCGCTGGTACGAAAGGGAGCGGGAACGCCGGGAAGCCGTTGCCCGCTACATCCGGGAGACGGAACGTTTCTCGACCCCCGAGATCCAGGCGATCCTCCCCTACGCAAACCCACGGGCGATCACACAGACCTACCACCTGCTGTTGGAGATCACGCCGCCGCCCGAGATGCAGGAGGCACATGAGAACCTGCTAGAGGGTTACCGCTTTGTCTTCGCCGGCCAGAAGATGATCCTCCAGGCCGGCACCGACGGCGTTGTGCGCGCGGAAGGTCAGTTCATGGTGGAATGGGGCCTTTCCCGCGTGGGGGAACACCACCGTCTGCTCCAGGAATGGCGCCGCTGACCCAGTTTCGGCGAGGAACAAACCCCGGGAACACCGCCGCCTGCAGCACCCACACCACCGTCAAGGAGCCAGCAGGAGTCCTTGCCCAGGCTTACCATCCAAAGGCGAGCCGCCGGATCAGACTGCCGGGCAGGCCGAATTCCAGCATCCGCCGCTGGGTCGTTTCCACTGCGTACGGCACGCGCCGGATCCGCACCTCGAGCGTCTCCGTGTCCAGAAGCAGGTAAGCCGCCCGAGGGTCGCCGTCGCGGGGCTGGCCGATGGCCCCGGGGTTGAGAATCCAGCGTCCGCTCTCCAGCGAGAGAGCCTCCCCGCCCTGGAGCCAGCGCTGACGACAGAGCGGGGCGCCCCCCTCGGGAATATGAAAGACCATAGGAACATGGGTATGGCCAACCAGACAGATGCGCGTCTCGAAGAAGGACAGGTTTTCCAGCGCAACCTCGGGGCTCGTCAAGTACTCCCAGATCGGTTCGCGAGGACTGCCGTGGACCAGCGTTACATCCTCAAGGACCCGCGAGACGGGCAGCCTTTCCAGGAAAGCGCGGCCCTCTTTGCTCAGCCGATCCGCCGTCCACAGGCACGCCTCGCGCGCATCCGGGTTAAAGTCGGCCAGGTCCAGCCTCCCTAAACAGGCCCAGTCGTGGTTGCCCGCGATGGAGACGATCCCCCGCTCCTGCAGCCGGGCCACGCACTCGTTCGGGTCGGGGCCGTAGCCGACCACATCCCCCAAACACCAGATCGCCTCGGCCTGCGCTCCGATATCGGCCAGCACCGCATCCAGCGCGGCCAGATTCGCGTGGATATCCGAAATCACCGCACACCGCATGGCTTCCTCTCTCGGCCCGCGTTGTCTTCCCCTCTCCTCCGTGCGCGCTGCGCATTGTACTACACGGCCTGCTCGGGCGCAACTTGCCACGGAACGACACTTGGGGTAGAATGCTGCACGATAGGCCCGTCCAGGAGGATGCGATGAAGCTCTCCGAGGCAAAAGTCGATGCATTGACCGAAGAGATCGTCCGTCTGCTCCTGCAACGGGAGGATGTGCAGCCCAGATGGCCACCGACGCGCCTGCGCGTGCTCGTCCGGCAGACCATGATCGATGAACTGACGGTCGAAGATCGGCTGGACGAGGAGATCCGCCGCATGCTCCTTCCCTACGAGCACGAAATGCGGCGCGGTGGGGTGAGCTATAACGCGATGTTCAACCGCATCAAGGCGAAACTGGTGCGAGAACGCGGGTTGATCCTCTAGACGGAACGGGGAACGATGCGCCTGTCACCCGAGAAAATCGGCCGGATCGCGGAGCGGATCGTCGACGCGCTCCTGGAAAAGGAGGCCATCGTCCTCTCCCGTCCCGGGCGCGCCGGCCGCGCCGCCCTCGTCGCCGCCATCCGCGATCTCATCATCGGCGACCTGCGCATCGAGGAGGAGATCGATGCCGAGGTCGAACGCATCCTCGCTTCCTATTCCCGCCCGATCGTGGGCACAGAACGCGACATCCTCTTTCGCAAGACCAAAGAAGAGATCGCCGCCCGCCGCGGCTACGTCCTCTGAGATCGAGCCCCCCTTGACAAAGCACGCCGAACATGCTAAACTGTCAACCGGATGTTAGCACTCTTTGGTTAAGAGTGCTAACACAGGAGAGGGTCGATGGTACGCAACACGGGTGTGCCGGAACTGACGGAGCGACGCAAGGAAATCCTGAAGCTGGTGATCCAGGAGTACGTGCGCACGGCGCAGCCGGTGCCTTCGGAAGTGCTCGTGCAGAAGTACGGCCTTCCGGTCAGCCCGGCCACCGTGCGGAACGAGCTGGCTGCTTTGGAGGAACTCGGCCTGCTCACACATCCGCATACATCGGCCGGCCGCGTCCCCACCGACCGGGGCTACCGGTGCTTTGTGGAGCAGCTGATGGAGTGGACCCCGCTTCCCTCCGAGGAACGGCGCACGATTCGCCATCAGTTCTTCCAGGTGCGCACCCAGATGGAGGAATGGGCCCGCCTCGGGGCCGCCACCTTGGCGCGCCTCGCGCACACGGCAGCTATCGTTTCTCCGCCCCGGGCTCCTTCCTGTTGCTTCAAGCACCTGGAGCTGCTCTCCGTGTACGACACCCGCGTCCTTTTGGTCATCGTCCTCCAGGACGGGACGATCCGCCAGCATATGCTGACCTTGAACGAGGTCATCCCGCAGGAAGAGCTCAGCCGCACCTCCAACCGGCTGAACGAACGGCTCGCCGGCCTCTCCGCATCCGAGATTGCTGAGCTGCCCCAGGAGGGGTGGACCCCCCTGGAGCGCGAGGTGACGGAATTGCTCCTGGCCACCATGCAGCAGCGCGACCGCTGGGACTGGGAAGAAGTCGCCATGGACGGTGTGCTCGAGGCGCTCAGCCAGCCCGAGTTCGCCGAGATCGAACGCGCCCGCCAGTTCCTGGAGATCCTGGAGCAGGGCTACCTCCTGCTGGAACTGCTGAACGAGGCGATGCACCGCTCCGGAGTGCAGGTGATCATCGGCGCGGAGAGCCAGCGCGAGCAGATGCGCGACTACAGCCTGGTCGTCTCTCGCTACGGCCTGGCCGGCCGCATGGAGGGCGTCCTCGGCATCCTCGGCCCCACCCGGATGCCGTACCCGCGCTCCATCTCGGCTGTGCACTTTGTCGCCCACGTGATGAACGACCTGCTGGGCCAACTGCCCGAATGACCCACTGCGAAAGGAGGAACGACCCCGATGGCAGAAAACGAGCAGCTACAACCCGAACAGACCCCTGCTGCGGAGGAAGTAGCCGCTCAAGCCGCCGAATCTGTAGAGGTGGACCTTCGGGCGGAGCTGGAGACACTCCGCCAGCAACTGCAGGAGGAACAGCGGAAGGCGGCAGAACATTACGATAGTTATCTCCGCTCGGTCGCCGAACTCCGCAACTACAAGAAACGCGTGGAGCAGGAACGGGAGCAGCTCTCGCGCGAGGCCAACGCGGAGCTCATCCTGCGCCTGCTTCCCATCCTCGACGACCTGGAGCGCGCCTTCGCCGTCCTTCCGGATGAGAAGCTCTTGCGCTTCAGCTGGATCGAAGGGATCCTCTTGATCTACCGCCGGCTTCAGGCCGTCCTCGAGCAGCACGGCCTGCGTCCCATCGAAGCCGTCGGGAAACCGTTCGATCCGTATCTGCATGAAGCGATCCTGTTCCAGGAAGTGCCACCGGAACAGGATCAGCTCGTGCTCAGCGAGCTGCAACGGGGCTACAAGCTCTACGATCGCGTCCTGCGCCCCACTCTGGTCAAGGTGGGCCGCGCTCCGGAAGCCCCGGCGGAGCCTCCCGCGCCGCCGAAGACCGAGCCCCAAGAGAAGGATGAGGTGCAAGGAGGAGCAGCGCCATGCCGAGAGTGATTGGCATTGACCTGGGTACGACCAACTCTGTGATGGCCGTCATGGAAGGCGGCGAGCCGGTGGTCATCCCCAACGCGGAAGGGGAACGGCTTACCCCCTCCGTCGTCGCCATCAACCCAAAGACCGGCGAACGCATGGTCGGCCGCATCGCCAAGCGACAGGCCATCACGAACCCGGAGAATACCATCTTTTCCATCAAGCGCTTCATGGGACGGAAGCTGGAAGACCCCTCCGTCCAGTACGACCGCAAGATCGTTCCCTACCGCCTCACCGCCGCCCCGAACGGCGACGTGCGCGTCGTGCTGGGCGGGCGGGAATACTCACCGCCCGAGATCTCGGCGATGATCCTCCAGAAAATGAAGCAGGACGCCGAGGCGTACCTGGGCGAACCGGTCACCAAGGCCGTGATCACCGTCCCCGCCTACTTCAACGACAGCCAGCGCCAGGCGACCAAGGACGCCGGCCGCATCGCCGGCCTCGAGGTGCTCCGCATCATCAACGAGCCCACCGCCTCCGCCCTCGCCTACGGAATGGACAAGAAGAAGAACGAGATCATTGCTGTCTACGACCTGGGCGGCGGTACCTTCGATATCTCCATCCTCGAGCTAGGCGACGGTGTCTTCGAGGTGAAATCGACCAACGGCGATACCCACCTCGGCGGCGACGACTTTGACCAGCGTATCATCGACTGGCTGATCTCCGAGTTCCGCAAGGATACCGGGATCGACCTCTCCCAGGACCGGATGGCGCTCCAGCGGCTGAAGGAGGCGGCGGAGAAGGCCAAGATCGAGCTCTCCACGCTGATGGAGACGGAGATCAACCTCCCCTTCATCACCGCTGACGCCTCCGGCCCCAAACATCTCCAGTACAAGCTCACCCGGGCCAAACTGGAACAGCTTGTCCGCGACCTGGTGGAAAAGACGCTCGGTCCCGTCGAACAGGCCCTCGCCGATGCCGGCCTCCGGCCATCCCAGATCGACGAGGTCATCCTGGTCGGCGGCCAGACCCGGATGCCGCTCGTCCAACAGCTCGTCCGCGACTACTTCGGCCGAGAACCCCATAAGGGGATCAACCCGGATGAGGTCGTGGCCATCGGCGCCGCGATCCAGGCGGGCGTCCTCGGCGGCGAAGTCAAAGATATCCTGCTCCTGGACGTCACCCCGCTCACCCTGGGCGTCGAAACCCTGGGCGGCGTGATGACGCCGATCATCCCGCGCAACACGACCATCCCGGTGCGCAAGAGCCAGATCTTCTCCACCGCCACCGACGGCCAGCCCAGCGTGGAGATCCACGTGCTCCAGGGCGAGCGGCCCATGGCCGCGGACAACAAGACCCTCGGCCGCTTCATCCTGGACGGGATCCCACCCGCACCGCGCGGCGTCCCCCAGATCGAGGTCACCTTCGACATCGATGCGAACGGCATCCTCCACGTCTCGGCTGTCGACAAGGCCACCGGCCGCGAACAGGCGATCACGATCAAAGCCTCCAGCGGCCTCACCGAGGAGGAGATCCAGCGCATGATCAAGGAGGCCGAGGCCCACGCCGAAGAGGACCGCCGCCGCCGCGAGGAGGCCGAGACGCGCAACCAGGCCGATAATCTCGCTTACCAGACGGAACGCTCGCTCCGCGAACTGGGCGACAAGGTCCCCGCCGACGTCCGGAGCGATGTCGAGGCCAAGATCGCCGCGCTGCGCAGCGCCCTCCAGAGCGGGACGATCGATCGCATCCGCTCGGCAATGAACGATCTGGCAATGGCCGCCCAGCGCATCGGCCAGGCCGTCTACGGCAGCGGCCCCTCGGGCCCCACCGGCGGGCCGCCTCCTGGCTCCGGCCCCTCGGGCGAAGGAACCGTCGAGGGGGAATACCGCGAGGTGTAGCCCCCGCTGAGGACGCTGGAGAGGGGCGCAGCGCGCTGCGCCCCTCTTTGCACACCGCGAAAGGAGGCGCGATGCCGGCCCCGTTTGCCGTCCTGTGGGACATGGACGGCGTGCTCGTCGATTCCGCCCCCTACCACTTCCGGGCCTGGAAGGAAACCTTCGTCGCCGAAGGCGTCTCCTTCGACGAAGCGGCCTTCCGCCGCACCTTTGGCCAGCGCAACGACACGATCATCACAGATGTCCTGGGGCCCGACGTGCCGCCGGAGCGGGTCGCCGCCCTCGGCGATGCCAAGGAGGCCCGCTACCGCGCCCTGATCGCCCTCGAGGGGATCACACCGCTGCCCGGCGCCCCGACCTGGCTAGAGCGATTGCACGCGCGTGGGATCCCCCAGGCCATCGCCTCCTCCGCACCCCGCGCCAACGTCGAAGCAGTGCTGCGGGCGCTTCGCTGGGAGCGCTTTTTCCAGGCCATCGTCTCCGCTGAGGACGTCGCTCGTGGAAAACCGGACCCCGCCTCCTTCCTCCTTGCGGCGCAGCGGCTGAGGATGCCGCCCCAGTGCTGCATCGTGATCGAGGACGCCCCTGCGGGCATCGAGGCCGCATGCCGCGCGGGCATGCGCTCCATCGCCCTCTCGACCACCCATCCCCCCCACGCCCTCGCGCTCGCGGACTGCGTCGTCCCCTCCCTGGAAAGCCTTCCCCTCGACGCGCTCGACCGGCTGATCGAACCCCAGAGGTAACCTCCGACGGCATCCGGCGTCTATCCTACGCAGTTTGTCCCGAAACCGGAGCACTTCCAGATCGCACATCCCTGCGAGCCGAGGAGGAACAGCATGAAAAGAAAGCTATGGTTGCCGATCGCTCTCTTCCTACCCTTGGGCTTGATCGCCTGTGGCCCCGCCCTGCGCGCGACGAGGACCGCTCTGCCGCCCGAGCAACCGGCCCCCATGGCCACGCCAGCCCCCCTACCCGCTGCAGACGCCGGGGTATCCGTCGAGCGGGCCTATATCTCCCCCAGCACTTCCCAAGCGATCGAGGAACGAATGGTCACCTCGACCGCTCAGCTGACGCTCATCGTCGACGAGGTCGAGAAAACGCTCCCTGAGATCCAGGCGCTGACCGCCCAGCTGAACGGCTACATTGTCAGCTCCTCCGCCTACCGCACCGCGACCGACCGCCTTGCCGCGGTCATCACCATCCGCGTGCCCGCCGAGCGCTACCAGGAGGCACTCGCCCACCTCCGCGCCGTGGCCCGTAAGGTGGAGGCGGAATCGCTGTCCGGCGAGGATGTGACCGACCAGTATGTCGACCTGCAAGCCCGCCTGAAAACCCTCCGCGCTACCGAAGAAGAGCTCCTCGCCCTCCTCCGCGAGGTCCGGGAAAGCGAAGGCAATGCGGATCAGAAGGCACAGGCAATCCTTTCCATTTACAACCAGCTGACGACCGTACGCAGCGAGATCGAGCAGATCCAGGGGCAGATGCAGTACCTCGAAAAGATGTCCGCAATGGCCACGATCACCGTCGATCTCCGTCCGTACGAGCCCAAGGTGGAGCAACCGGTCATCGAAGAGGGGTTCCGTCCCAGCCGGACGTTGCGTGCGGCCGCGCGCGCCCTGATTGTTGTCCTGCAGTGGCTGTATCAGGCCCTCATCTGGGTCATCGTGGTGTTCCTGCCCGTACTGGCACTCGTGGCGTTGCCGGTCGGGTCGATCGTTTTCCTCATTTTGTGGCGCCAGCGGCGCCGAAAGCGGAGCGGGTAGCCCCCGCTCGATCCTTCAGGAGGGTACAGGATGCGCAAGCAGATCGTTTACGGAATCGGCCTGTTGCTGGTCTCGCTGATCCTGGGCGCCTGTGGGGCCCCAGCCCAGCCGGCCGGCTCTACCAGCGGTGGAGGGCTCCGGGGAGGGGAAGCCGCCCTGAGCCTGCCGACGGTGTACAGCAGCAATACCCCTGGGCTGACCGTCGTGGGGAGCGGTACCGTGGAAGCCCAGCCGGACATCGCCTATGTAAGCCTGGGGGTCGACCTCAAGGGGGCAGATGCGGCCGCGATCGTGGCCGAAGCCACGCGCAAGATGGAGGCCGTCCTGGCCGCATTGAAAGATTCCGGCGTGGCCGAGGAAGAGATCCACACGGTTGCCTACAACCTCTGGGTCGAACAGCGTTACGATCCGCAGACCGGCCAGCCGACGGGCGTCTTCGACTACCACATCGTGCATACGGTGCGCGCAGCCGTGCACGACCTGGGCCGTGTGGGACAAGTACTGGCAGGAGCCGTGGAAGCAGGGGCCAACTCGATCAGCGAGGTCTCTTTCAGCGTTGCGGAACCGGAAGCGCTCGTCGCCCAGGCTCGGGCCCGCGCGATCGCCGATGCCCAGAAGCGCGCCCAGGAGATGGCCTCCGCTCTCGGCATCACCCTGGGAAAGGTGGTCTCCGTGAGCGAATCGGGCGGCTGGGTTCCTGGGCCCTACTATGCCAAAGGGGGCGGAGCGGAAGCGCTGGCCCCAGTGCCGATGCCCTCCGGTTCGTTCTCGGTCAGCATCAGCGTGGTCGTGGTGTACGAACTTCCGTAAGAGCATCCGTTCACCCGCGGGGGGACGGCTGGCCGTCCCCCCGCGCTTTTTTGCCCTCCTCCCTGAACCCCAAGGTCCTCAGGAACACGGCACGGTCTTCCGCACCGTTGACCCACAGCGAGGGACAGAGCAAAATGCTGTCCGAGCCCTTCCGGGTAGCGCAAGAGAGACGATCGGTACCGAAGCGGCAAGAACCGGTAATTTCTGTACCTCCCTACGATCTTCTCCTCTGTGACGCTTGGCTTCCGGATGGAGGCGGCTTGGATCTCCTTGCTTACGTCCGCCAGCGCGGCCTGCCGCTGGCCGTAGTGCTGATGGCCACCTCCGGCGACGAGGAGAGCGTGGTGACCGCCCTCAAGGCCGGCGCCGAGGATTATCTCATCAAAGGCCCTGGCTTGCTCGAACGTCTCCCTCAGTCTCTGGAGGCTGCCCTGGCGCGCTTTCGTGCGGGAGAAGCCCTTCGACAACAGCCGCTGCGGGTGCTCTACGCGGAACGTTCCCTGGCCGATATCGAGCTGACGCGCTTCCACCTGGAACGGCACGCCCCGTACATCCACCTGGAGGCGGTGGGAAGCGGCCCGGAGGTGCTTGATATCCTGCCCGAAAACGGCCCTGCGTGCGTATACGATCTTCTCCTTCTGGACTATCGCCTGCCGGGCATGAACGCGATCGAGGTGCTGAGAGAGGTCCGTGCCCGGGGACTCGATCTGCCCGTGGTGATCGTCACCGGCCACGGGGGCCAGGAGATCGCGCTCCAGACGCTGAAGATGGGCGCCACGGATTACGTGGTCAAGACCCCTGGTTACCTGGACCGCCTCCCATGGGTGATCGAGACCGCGGTGCATCGAGCGCGCCTCCTGCGCGAGCAGGCTGCGCTGCGGGAAAGCGAATCGCGTTACCGGGCGCTGCTGATGGCGGCACCGGATGCACTGATCACCACAGACGCCGATGGGCAGATCATCCTCTGGAACGCTGCAGCGGAGGCGCTCTTGGGCTGGTCTGCCCAGGAGATCGTGGGGCAAGGGGTGGAGTAGGTATTCCCCGAGCGAACACGCGAGCGGTATCTGCAGCGGATGCACGGACTCATCGAGAATCCGGAGCCCGTCCGCTCCGAAATCGTGGCGCTGCGCAAGGACGGGACGGAGATTCCGTGCGAGGTCTCTGCCTCGGCCTGACGGAGCGGCGCGCAAGTCTACTTCACCGCGTTCCTGCACGACATCCGTGCGCGCAAGCAAGCCCAGGCGGAGATCGAACGCCGAGTGCGGGAACTGGAGGCGCTTTTCCAGGTGGCACAAGCCGCCAGCCGCCACGAGAAGGTGCGGGAACTGCTCGAAGAGATCGTGGAGATCGCACGGAAAGCCGTCCCGGCAGCCGAACGAAGCATCGTCTTCCTCAGGGTCGGGCCGGAATCGACCCCCTCCTCCGCGGTCCTCCTCTCGGGGGAACCCGGCGTGCTTCCCGCTCCCGACTACCGGCCGAGCACCGATCTGCTGCAGGCGATCGAGCAAGGAATCCCGGCCCTGATCGACGACGCGGGTTCTGAGGCGGCTTCCCCCGCACCCCGGAGCGCGCTCATCGCTCCACTCCGTGTCAGAGATCGTCCCGTGGGTGGGATCGTCCTGGAAAACCTCAGCCGCCCTCGCGCCTTCACCCAGGCCGACCTGCGGCTGCTGAACGCGATCGCTGCTTCCGCAGCCCTTGGGATGAAGCGGATCCGCCTTTTCGAGGAAACGCGCCGCCGAGCCGACGAGCTCGCTGTCCTCCACGCGATCGCTGCGCTTGGTGTCACGGCGGAGGATGAGGACCTGCTGATCGAACAGGCAACTGCGGCGATCGGACAAGCACTTTACCACGAGAACCTCGGCCTCTTGCTGCTGGATCCGGATCGGGGAGTCCTGCACCCCCATCCTTCGTACCGGCTCCTCCGCCACGCCTCGGCTCCCGTGGAGATCCCCCTGGGCACGGGGATCACGGGGAAGGTCGCTGCAACAGCTATGCCCCGCCGGGTGGGTGACGTCACAAAGGACCCAGTCCATCTGATGGCCGTGCCCGAGGTGCGCTCGGAAATGTGCGCCCCGCTGCGCATTGGGGATCGCATCCTCGGAGTGATCGATGTGGAAAGCGTGCAACCCGACGCCTTCTCCGAGGAAGACGAGCGCTTCCTGAGCACCGTAGCCAGCCAGCTGGCTGCGGCCATCGAACGGGTACGTTCCCTGCAGGAAGCACGCACCCGTGCGGAGAACCTTGCGATCTTCGCCCAGGTGGAGACGGCCCTGCGGCGCCCGACGACGCGCGCCGGTACGCTGGCTGCCCTTGCCGAGCAGCTCCACGAGGTGCTCAAGGTCAGCGCCAGCGC
>JBMFPK010000051.1:0-11336 GCA_049969155.1 Chloroflexia bacterium
AGGGAGGCAGCGGCGAGCGGCTCCTCCTCAAAGTGGGCAAAGAGCGTCTGCACGGGGGCGCCCAGCTCCTCTTCGACGATGCGGCGGACCTCCGCGACGGGAAAGGGGGGGACGCGGTCCTGAAGGAGGGCCAGTTCGGCGACGAAAGCCGGGGGCAGCAGATCCGGCCGGGTGCTCAGCACCTGACCGAGCTTGATGAAAGTCGGCCCCAGTTCTTCCAGGGCAAGGCGCAGGTGGTGTGCCGGGGGAAGCGCCGGCGCAGCCCGACGCCTGGGGAAACGCAGCCACCGCGGCCCCACGCTTTCCACAAGGAAGCCAAAGCCGTGGCGGAGGAGCACATGGCTGATCTCCCGGAAGCGCTGCCAGCGCCGCGGCAGGAAAGGGAAACCCGTTGCCATCCGCTTTTCCCCGAAACTGCGGGGAACTCACCGCCGGCCCGGCACGCGCCTCCACACCGGGCCGGCGGCTCGACCTACAGGCGGCTGAGGAGCTCTTTTTTCTTCTGCTCGAATTCCTCCGGTGTGATGACGCCCTGGTCGCGCAAGGCGGCCAGCTGCTTGAGCATATCCGGGATGCTCTGGGGCTGGGAGCGGGAGAGGATCTCCTGCCGCTTGGCCTGATACTCCTGCTCGGTGAGGATTCCCTGGGCGCGCAGCGTTTCCAATTGCTGGAGGAGATCGGTGCTCGGCGGCGCGGGGGTCTGCATCGCCTGGGCCATGGTGCTCGCCAGGACGCCCCCCAAGCCGACGCCGGCTCCGAGCCCCAGGCCCGCGCCGGCAAGCCCACCGGCCCCTTCCGCTCGTGCCGCGTCCCCCACCGCCCGGGCGGCTTTGAAGCGCATATACGCCGACAGATCTCCGATCGCGCCCATCTGCGCCCGCTCGTCGATCGCCTTCTCGACCTCCTCGGGGACAGTGATCGCGTTGATGTAAAAGGCCTTGAGGTTCAGTCCCAGGGCCACGAAATCGTCCGCAACCCGGGCCCGCGTCGCACCGGCCAGTTCGTCGTACTGGCCAGCCAGGTCCAGCACCGAGGTCAGGTTTTCCCCCAGGAGGTCCGCGAAGCGGGCGACCAGGATGCTCCGCAGGTAGTCCTGCAGACGATCGGTGGTGAAAATCCCCTGGGTCCCCGCGATCTTGTTCACGAAGAGCTGGGGATCGGCGACCTGCATCGCGTAGGTCCCGAAGGCGCGGAGTCGGACCAGGCCGAACTCCTTATCGCGGAACGGGATCATCTGCGGAGTTCCCCACTTCATATCGACGAACTCGCGCATGTTCACAAAGATCACCTCGGCCCGGAAGGGGCTTTTGGAGCCGAAGGGGATCTTGATCAGGTTCACCAGGATGGGGATGTTCAGCGTTGTCAGGGTGTGTGCGCCGGGGCCCAGCACGTCCAGCGCCTTGCCATCCCGGAAGAAGACGGCTACCTGGCTTTCGCGCACGATGCACTGCGAGCCCAGCCGAATTTCCCCAGAACCCTGCTCCGGCACGCGGTGGATGATCTCCTGTCCCGTTTCGTCCAAGAACTCGATGACTTCCAGAAGTGCCATGGCCATTCCTCCTTATACCCGTTCGCTCCTCCGCACCGCTTTCGCCTAAGCCTGGGGCACCTCCTCCTCTGCCGGCGTGGAGGGGGGCTCGCCGGCCGGGGGCAAGGCTCCGGTCAGGATGGCCCGTCGGCGGTCGACCTTCTCGTGGAGCCCCACGAGCCGTTCCCGCAAGGTCGTCAGCGCCGAACGGGCATCTCCCTGTTGCTGAACGGCCTGGCCGAAAGCTTGGATTTCCACCTCCAGCGCATCGGCCTCGTCCAGCAGCGTCGCATCGTAGTCGTAGAGGGCGTCGAGCGCCTCCTCGCGGACGGTGAGGGTGTCGAACCAGCCCGCGTAGCCGTACACGGCGGAGCGCAGCCTGTCGATCAGCGTCTGCAGCTTCCGCGTCACCTCGTCCATCTCCCCCATCAGGGCGAGGCCGCTTGTGCGCAGCCATTCCTGCTGGAATTCAGTCAGCCGGCGCCGCTGCTGTTCCAGCCGGCCGGCCACGTACTCGCGCAGGAGCCGGTCGGCGTCCCGGCGCAGTTCCTTCTCGTAGTAGCCTGCGTATCCTGGGATACGGCTGGCCAACCGTTTCAGTGCGCTCTTTTCCCGCTCCTCAAAAGCACGTGTGCGGAAATCGGTCATCGTCCTCCTCCTCGATCGGAGCTCCGCCCGGCACGAGGGACACCGGGCCCTTGAAGAATACGTTCCAGGCCGGGCGAGGTTCCCTCGGCCGGCGGAGACCTCAGGACACCGGAGGCCACAGGAAGCGAAGCCGACGGTGCTCCTGGGCATAGTAGGCCACCTGAGTCTGCAGGTTGCGCTCCGCGCGCAGCCGCATACAGGTAGCGACCAGCTTGGCTGTGGCGTCGGGCTCTGCCTGCGTTCCTTCCCAGGGCAGGGTCAGGGGCCCGGAAGCCGGGACGCCGATCCAGTCGGGGAGGAAAGCGTCCGGACTGTAGGGTCCCAGCACCAGGACGAAGCTCTGGGGTTGGCCGCGGCACTGGTCAAGGGCCACCTCGAGGAGAGCCATCTGCTGGCTGTTTGCGAGGACGAGGAGGGGCCGATCGGTATCTGCCAGCGTGCTGAGCGTTTTCCTGGGTCGGTGGAGGAGGCGTTCGAGGGCGGTTGCCACCGGCACCGACGTGCGCTCGATGGCCACGATGGCGGTCAACCGGATGCCCAGGCCCCGGACGAGGGCGCGGAGGCGCCGCAGGGTCACGGCGATCGCTTCCAGGGAGAGAGAGCCCGGAGCGCGCAGTGGGACCCGGATGCCGTCGTCGCCGGAGGTGCCGAGTACCACCACCCCTGCCTCGGCGTAGGCTTCTTCTTTGGGGCCCCAGGGGCCTTCGGGAGGGAATTCCTGGTAGCGGAGTGCGGTAAGGAGGCCGGCCTCGGCTTCCTCCGCTTCGTCACTGCTGCTTGCCAGTTCCAGGGCGTGCCGGTAGCTCGCCTCGGCTTCGGCCCAGCGGTGCAGCCCTAGGTAGCATGCGCCCATCAGGCTGTGGACACGTGCGTCTTCGGGGTAGGCCTCCTGCGGGAGGCGCAACGTCTCCAGAGCTTGGGCAAAGTTCCCTCTGGCGTAGTGGATATAGCCGATCTCGTAGAGGGCGGCCGGGTCGTCAGGGATGAACTCCAGGCATTTCTGGAACGCCTCGAGGGCTTCCTCGTAGTTTTCCAGTTCCACCAGTACATAGCCGAGGTTGAAATAGGCCGTGTAATCGTCCTGGAGGCGGGCGGCCGTGCGGAACGCATCGAGCGCTTTGACCAGCAAGCCGCGGCGCTGGTAATGGTGGCCCAGGGCTTCGTAGGCCTCGGCGAATCCGGGGTCGACGTCGACCGCCCGCCGGTATTCGGCGATCGCCTCGTCGACGAGGCCGGCCCGCTCCAGGGCCAGGCCTCGCTCATAGTGTTCGTTTGCCTGTTGGCGGCGGGATCCTTCCAGCATCGCGGTTTCCCTCAACGGAAAAAGATATCGCCGGAGCGCAGCAACTGCGCCCAGTAAAAGCCCATCGCGAACAGCCCCAGGAGCAGCAGGCTCACAAGGAGCCAGAGCCACCCCGAGGCACTCAGATGCAGCGTTCCCGGATGCAACCGGTTACGCAGGGAGCCGAGCGTCCGCTGCCAGAAACCGCCTCTGCCCGCTGCAGGACGCAGTTCGGACGGGCGATCCTCCCGGGTCTCCGGCGAAAGGCCTCCTGCCGGCGTCAGTGCGGAGCCCCCGGGCGGCTGCGCTTCTGACGGAACCAGGCACGTGCCGCACTGCGGGCAGTAGAGCGCGGTCGCCGGGATCGCTCTCCCACACCCCGGACACCATTGCTCCCCCGCTGCAGGCGGCTCGACGAGCCGTTCGATCCAGGCTGCGATCCGATCGTCCCGCCGCAGGGGCAGCGAGGGGCGCGCGATGGCCAGACGACAGGAGGCACAGATATCGCCTTCCTCGGCCTCGTCGAGCAGGCTCCCACAGCGGGCACAGAGGCGGATGGGTTGTTCCGCGGCGAGCCGTTCGAGCAGCCTGCGGGCCTCCTCGCAGAAGCGACAGGGCACGCCTGGGGCGGCCAGCAGCGCTCCGCAGGTGGGACAGCGTGCTTCGGGTTCCGAATGTTCCACAGCTCTCACCGCGCAGCCAGTTGCCCTCGGGCTAACTGTCGCTGGTAGGGATAGTAGCACACCTTCAAAGGCTTGTCAATGAAGGGGACAAGGATGTATCCCGAGCCCGTCGATGAGGCTAGACGGCTTGCCGGGTCGTTTCCCAGTCGTGCTCCCGGTCCTCGACCTTTTGGAAGGGCTTTAACAAGTTTGGACTTGACAAAATCGCGAAACCATGGTACGATGATACTGTACCTGGGTATTGTATAGGAGGGCATATGCCGAACGATTCCACACGTCAGCGTCTCTTGGCCCTCTTGCGGCAGAGGGGACCGTGCCTGGTGGCAGAATTGAGCCGGGAGCTGGGTATCACGCCGACGGCAGTACGTCAGCACCTGGCCCACCTCCAGGCGGAAGGATGGGTACAGCCGGTTGGCCTGGTGCGAGGGACGGGCCGGCCGGCACGCACCTACGTACTCACGCCTCAGAGCGAGCGCCTCTTTGCACAGCAGTACGACCGTCTGGCGATGGAGCTCCTAGAGGCGCTGTGCCGTCTCGGGAACGGCGGGACGTTGCTCCGGCGTGTGCTCGAGGTGCGGCGCCGTCTCTGGTTGGAGGAGTACAGCGCGCGCCTCTCGGGGGAGTCCTGGGAGGAGCGAATGGCCGCGCTGCTTTCGATCCTCGAGGAGCGCGGGAGCTTCCCCGAGCTCTTGCCGCTGGGCCAGGGAGGGTACCTGCTGACAGAGCATCACTGCACGGTCGGAAAGGTCGCTGCGCGCTTTCCGGAACTTTGCGAAGAGGAACGGAAATGTCTGGCGGACCTGCTTCAGGCCACTGTGGAACGGCGGCAGTGCCGGGCGCTGGGGGACAGAGCTTGTTCGTTTCTGATCGTTCCTCGGCTGGAAGCTGCGGCGGTGTCCGGAGAGGCCGCCACAGGAGGCTGAGCGATGCAGCGAGGATCTCACCCGATGTTGCCCCGGGTTGCCCGCGACCCATGGGAGGTGCTGAAACGGGTTGCGGAGCGCAGGCGGTTTCGCAGCCGCGAGATGCTCTTCCGTCGCGGGATGCGGGCCGACGAACTGTACCTTCTGGAGGAGGGGCGCGTGCGCCTCTTCCGCCGTTCTCCGGAGGGAAAGCAGCTTACCTTCAGCATCGTGGAACCGGGGGACCTTTTCGGCGAAATGGTGCTCCTCCCCGAGGGCAGGCGCGAGAGCGATGCCCAGGCACTGACCCCGGGCGTGCTCTACGCCGTCCCACGGCATGCGCTGGAGCAGATGTTGTCCCAGGACCCGACGCTCCCGTTGGCTATCATGGAGAACCTGGGCCGGAGGGCGCAGGCACTGGAGCGAAGGCTGGGGGACCTGGTGTTCAAGTCGGTCCCTCAGCGGCTTGCGGCGCTGCTCTTGGACCTGGCTGGGCCGGCGGCGAGCCGCGCCCAAGGACCGGCGCGTCTCCCGCACCGCTACACGCACCAGCAGCTGGCGGAGATGATCAACAGCCACCGGGAGACGGTCACCAAGGTGCTGCAGGACTTCCGGAACGACCGTCTCGCCCTCGCCAGCCGGCAGGGGATCGTGCTCCTGGATATGGAGCGGCTACGCGAGATGGCGCTGCGGTGAATTTCACGTTTTCCGCCGGTTGTGATATACTCGTGCTGTAGACAACGGGGTCTAGCCTGGAAGCGGGAAGCTTCCAGGAGGCGCAGAAGCCGGAGGGCAAGGAGGCTGTAAGCGTATGGCCAAGAACCTGCAGGAAGCGCTTCTGGAAGTCCAGGAAGACCTGAAGCGGCTCGGGCTCGAGATCAAAGGAGACGGTGCACGGAAGCGGAGGCGCCGCCGTCACCGCAAGCGCTCGACATCCTCCCAAGCCGCGACCGCACAGGCGGAACAGTAGCTCCCCTGCTTGCGGGCCATCACCGGGCCGGCCGGACGACGATGTTCACGAGCCGCCCGGGGACGACGACCACCCGCACGATCTCCTGCCCGGAAAGGTAGGGCTGGACCCGCTCCAGGGCCAGAGCCCGCTGGCGCACCTGTTCCTCCGGCAGGTCGGAGGGAATGCGCAGTTGCCCCCGCACCTTGCCGTTCACCTGGACGGCGATCTCGACCTCCTCCAGCGAAGCAAGTTCCTCATCGTAGGTGGGCCAGGACTGGGTATGCACGCTGTACGGCCGGCCCAGGCGTGCCCAGAGCTCCTCGGCGATGTGAGGGGCAAGCGGTGCGAGCATCCGCACCAGCGCATCCAGCGCCTCCTCCCAGGCCGGTGTGCCCCGCAGCGGGGTTTCCCGGGCTTTGAAGAGCGCGTTCGTCATCTCCATCAGCCGGGCGATCATCGTGTTGAAGCGGAAGGCCTCGATATCCGCCGTCGCCACGCGGATCGTGCGGTGCACGAGACGGCGCAGCTGCTGCTCGGTCATCTCGGCCGGCGCGTCGCTGCGGGCCGGCTCCTCCACCACCAGGTTCCACACGCGGTGCAGGAAGCGGTGTACCCCCTCGATCCCTCGGCTGGACCAGGGGCCTCCCTCGTCCCAGGGCCCGATGAACATCAGGAAGCAGCGGACCGTGTCGGCCCCATACTTCACCACGAGCTCGTCGGGGGCGACGACGTTGCCGCGCGACTTGCTCATCTTCTCTCCGTCTTCGCCCAGGATCGTCCCTTGGTTGAACAGGCGCAGCATTGGCTCGTCGAACCAGACGAGCCCCATGTCCCGCATCACTTTCGTGAAGAAGCGGGTGTAGATCAGGTGCATGGTCGCGTGTTCCCGCCCTCCCGTGTACTGGTCCACCGGAAGCCAGTAGCGGCCCACCTCGGGGTCGAAGGGCCCTCGGTCGTACTTCGGGCTCAAGTAGCGGTAGTGGTACCAGGACGAGCACACGAAGGTGTCCATCGTATCCGTCTCGCGCTCGGCCGGGCCCCCGCACTGGGGACAGGTCGTATGACGGAAGCCCTCGTGGAACTTGAGCGGCGACTCCCCGGTGGGCCGAAAGTCCACATCTTCCGGCAGCAACACCGGCAGGTCTTCTTCCGGCACGGGAACCGTCCCGCACCTGGGGCAGTAGATGATCGGGATCGGGGCGCCCCAGTAGCGCTGCCGGGAGATCAGCCAGTCGCGCAGCCGGTAGTTCACCGCGAACCGGCCCAGCCCCTGAGCCTCGAGCCACTCGGTGACCCGGCGCACGGCCACGTCCCCCGGGGTACCGGAAAAGGGCCCGGAGTGGATCATCGTCCCGAACTCGGCGTGAAAGAGCACGTCCTGATAGAACACTTGCCGGCTGAGCATTTCCATCACCGTGCGGCACTCGCGCACGCGAGGTTCGATCTCCTGGCAGCGGGAGAGGATCTCTCGCTCGGAAGCGAGCGAGTCCAGCACGTACTGCCTATCGGCAAAGACAAACGCCCATCCCCGGCCGACGACCTCGCACCAGAAGCCGGGCAAGAGGTTCGCCCGCACCAGCTGCAGGTAACGCTCGATCGCCTCATCCCCCTGGAGGGTGACATAGAGGGCTTCTCCCAGTTCTCGGTACGGGGCCAGGGTGTAGGAGATCCCGGCAGCATCCAGCGCTTGTCGGAAACCCTCGCGCATGGAACCGGGGTAGACAAAGCTCTTCGCCTTTCCGTCCGTCCGGTCGATCACCGGGATCACCGGAAGGCCGAACTTGAGCGCGAACTGGAAATCGCGGTCATCGTGCGCGGGCACCCCCATGATCGCCCCGGTGCCGTAGGCCATCATGACATAGTCCGCGATCCAGATCGGGATGCGGTCCCCGTTCACCGGGTTGATCGCGTAGGCTCCGATAAAGACCCCGGTCTTTTCCTTCTCCGTGGAAAGACGCTCGATCTCGCTCTGCCGGGCAGCCTGGTAGCGGTACGCTTCCACTGCTTCCCGGTGTTCTGCAGTTGTCAGCCGATCGACCAGCGGGTGTTCTGGGGCGAGCACCATGAAGGTTGCCCCCCACAGCGTATCTGGCCGGGTGGTGAACACTTCGATCGGGTCTCCTGCCTCGGAGCGAAAGACAACGTTCGCCCCCTCTTTGCGGCCGATCCAGTTCGTCTGCATCACGCGCACCGGCTCCGGCCAGTCGATCTTGGAGAAATCGAGCAGTTCTTCGGCGTAATCCGTGATCTTGAAGAACCACTGCTCCAGCTCTTTCCGGATCACCGGAGTGCCGCACCGTTCGCAGTGCCGGTCCTCGCCCCACACCTGCTCGCGCGCCAGCGTGGTGTTGCAGGTGGGGCAAAAGTCGACCGGCGCGAACTTGCGGTAGGCCAGGCCGCGCTTGTAGAACTGCAGGAAGAACCACTGCGTCCAGCGGTAGTACTCCGGGTCGGAGGTGACCGCCTCGCGGTCCCAGGCCCACATCGCGCCCATCGAGCGGAGCTGGTTCCGCATACGGGCGATGTTCGCGTAGGTCCACTCCTTCGGGTGGATGCCGTGCTTCAGGGCCGCGTTTTCTGCTGGAAGGCCGAAGGCGTCAAAGCCGATCGGGAAAAAGACGTTATATCCCCGCATCCGCAGGTAGCGCGCTTTGGCATCCGAGGGGGCCATAGCGTACCAGTGGCCCAAGTGGAGGTCGCCCGACGGGTAAGGGAGCATCGTCAGGAAGTAATATTTCGGCCGCGTGGGGTCCTCCACCGTGCGGTAGAGACCGGTTTCCTCCCAATACTTCTGCCATTTCGCTTCGATTTTCGCTGGGTTGTAACGCTCGGGCATCGCCGACCTCCTGCTCGAGGTTTTCCTAACAGAAAGCCTCCATCCCCACAGGGACGGAGGCTGCTCCGCGGTACCACCCTGTTTGGCCGGCCGCATCCCATGCGACCGCAGGGACGCAAAATCCGACCCGCTCGTTGGGCCCGATAACGGGGGCCGGCCGACGCCGGCTAGTGACGGCGCGCAGACCGCGTTCACCGACGCAGCTCCCGGGCGAGTTCGGCTCCAAGGCGCGGCCTCGCACCACCCGGCCGCTCTCTGCAGGAAGGGAGCCTACTACTCCCGTTCGACGCCTTTCATGTGCACAAGAGTATACCACATCCCCAAGGGCTCTGTCAAAGCGCGCTCGTTTTGACAGGCAGACTGCCCCGTGGTACAATGAAAAAAACCTTTCGAACATATGTACGGCCCGCCCCGGCCGTACAGGAGCCTGGGCCGTGGACAAGATCGTCATCCGGGGAGCACGGGAACACAACCTGAAGGGGGTGAACCTGGAGATCCCCCGCAACCGTTTTGTGGTCTTTACGGGCGTCTCCGGGTCAGGAAAGAGCAGCCTGGCTTTCGATACCCTCTACGCCGAAGGCCAGCGCCGCTACGTGGAGTCGCTTTCCGCTTACGCCCGCCAGTTCTTAGAGCAGATGGAAAAGCCGCGCGTCGACTATATCAGCGGCCTCTCCCCGGCCATCGCTATCGAACAGAAATCGGCCGCCAAGAACCCGCGCTCTACCGTCGGCACGGTCACCGAGATCTACGACTATCTGCGCGTGCTCTATGCCCGCGTCGGAATCCCTCATTGTCCGCACTGCGGCCGGGAGATTGGCTCCCAGACGGTGCAGCAGATGGTCGACCGCGTGCGAGCCCTTCCTGCCGGGACGCGCTTCCAGGTGCTCGCCCCGCTCGTGCGGGAACGCAAGGGGGAGTACCAGGACCTCTTCGAGATGGCGCGTTCCCAGGGCTTTTCGCGCGTGCGGGTGGACGGCGAGGTGCGCAGCCTGGACCGGCCGATCCTTTTGAGCAAGAAGGTGAAACACAACATCGAGGTCGTGGTGGACCGGCTGACCATCCCGGGGGCAGAGGACGAAGCGTTCCTGAGCCGGCTGACCGATTCGCTGGAGACGGCGCTCAAGCTGGGGGAAGGGACGGTGCTCATCGCTCCGGAGAAGGGGGCCGAGTTCCTGATGAGCGAGCAGAACGCCTGTGTGGAGTGCGGCTTCAGCATGCCGGAGCTCACCCCCCAGCTCTTCTCCTTCAACTCCCCCCAGGGCGCCTGCCCGCGCTGCGCCGGCCTGGGGACGGTGATGGAGGTGGACCCGGAGCTCGTGGTGGGCGACCCGGAACGGAGCATCCACGACGGGGCCATCCGCTACTGGGGCGAGATGCGCTACAAGCGCGATACCTGGGCCTATCGCTGCCTCCTTTCCATCGCCCGGCAATACGGCTTCAGCCTGGATACTCCCTGGAAGGACCTCACGGAGGACCAGCAGCGGGTCCTCCTCTACGGTTCCGGCGGCCGACGGGTGCACTTTTCCTGGCAGGCAGAAAGCGGCCAGGGTGAGTTCTATCGCCCCTGGGAGGGAGTGGTGAACGAGATCTCGCGCCGTTACCGGCAGACCTCTTCCGAGGGCATGCGCCAGTGGTACGCTCGCTTCATGAGCCAGCTCCCCTGCCCGGAGTGCCGCGGAGCGAAGCTCCGCCCGGAAGCGCTCGCGGTGACCGTCGGCGGCCTTTCCATCCGGGAGGTGACCGCCCTCTCGATCGAGCAGGCGCTCGACTGGATCGAGGGGCTGGCCGGCCGCAGGGAAGGCGGGCCGGCAAGGGAATCGCTGAGCCCCTACCATATGACGATCGCTGGCGAGGTCCTCAAGGAGATCCGGGAGCGACTCGGCTTCCTGATCAGCGTGGGGCTCGAGTACCTGACCTTGGACCGCGCCGCCCCCAGCCTTTCGGGAGGCGAAAGCCAGCGGATCCGGCTGGCGAGCCAGATCGGTTCGGGCCTGGTGGGGGTGATGTACATCCTGGACGAGCCCACGATCGGCCTACATCCACGGGACAACCGCCGGCTGCTGGATACGCTGCTCCGGCTGCGCGACCTCGGCAACACGGTTATCGTCGTGGAACACGACCTTGAGACGATGCGCGCCGCGGATTGGATCGTCGATTTCGGCCCGGGCGCCGGAGCTCGAGGCGGTGAGGTGGTCGCCCAGGGTCCCCCGCAAGAGATCATGCGCAACGGCTCGCTCACCGGGCAGTATCTGGCCGGGGTGCTGGAGATCCCCATCCCGCGAAAACGTCGCACCCCGCGCGGAGAGTGGCTGATCCTGGAAGGGGCTTCCCACAACAACCTGAAGGGGATCGATGTCCGCTTCCCTCTGGCCACTTTTATCTGCGTCACGGGCGTCTCCGGCTCCGGCAAGTCCTCGCTGATCGCGGAAACGCTTTACCCGGCCCTGGCGCAGCGATTGCACCGCGCACGCGCCAAGCCGGGGCCGTTCCGGGCGCTGCGCGGCC
>JBMFPK010000052.1:0-11209 GCA_049969155.1 Chloroflexia bacterium
GCGGCAGGCGCGCGGTCACCGGAGGCAGGTAGAGGGCGATGGGCACGCTCAGGAGGAAAAAGGGCATCAGCAGGTGGGACGAGCAGACCATATAGGCGGAGGTGCGGCCGCGGGCCCGGAAGATGAGGCTCAGGAGGCGAGCCACCAGCCCCAGCACCAGCCAGGCCAGGAAGACGAGGATCACGACCAGAAGCGTCTGCTCCAGGATGCCCGGTGCGTTCTCCAGGAGCGGCTGCAGGCCGTAGGCCTGGGGGTTCAGGGCGTAGGACACCCCGAGGATGATGCCGACCAGAAGGATGTAGAGGAACGACTCCAGCCCGCTGACCTCCTCCTCGGGGGCCGGCTTTTCGGCCAGTTTCTGCTCGTATTCGTAGAGCAGCGTCTGTCCGGGACGCTGGCCGCGCTTGGCGCGCGCCTTCTTCTGAGCCTCCTGTTCCGCTCTCCGGCGCTCAAGCGCCAGGCGGCGCCGTTCGCGGGGCGAGAGGAGCGAATCCAGCTCCTGCTGTACGTAGGGGTGATCCGGCTGCAGCTGCTGCACCATTTGCCAATGCTGCCTGGCCTCGTCGCGCAGCCCCAGCCGTGCACAGGCGACGCCGAGGTTGTAATAGGCCTCGACGTGGTGGGGGTCCTGGGCGATCACTTGTTCCAGTGCCTCCTTGGCCTCCTGGTAACGTTTTTCCTTCAGCAGGGCGAGGCCGCGCCGATAGGCGTTCTCGATCTCCGCTTCTCGGGCACGCACCGCTGGGAGCTTGGCGGGCAGAGGGAGCTGCGCGCCGCACTGCGGGCAAAAGCCGGTATCCGTAGCCACTAGCTCGCTGCATTCCGGGCAAGTTATGGCAAACGGGAAACCGCACTTGACGCACTCGGTGGCGAAATCGAAGTTGAGGGTACCGCAGGCAGGGCAGGCTACACGGTCTCCAGGCGGCACCGCTTCGACTTCTTCTTCGACCGGGGCTTCCTGGCCCGGCAGGACGAACGGCGGCGAAACCTCCTCCTCGAAGGATGGTCGTTCCGGAGGGAATGCGGATTCGGGGGCAGGCCTTGTTTCCCACTCCCCGGGGGGAGGCTCGGGCGCCGGGGTGGCGGTGGGGCGTTCGGCCGGCGGGGGTTCCACCTCCTCAGTAGGTGCCGTTTCCCAGCTCCAGGGGGCCGGCGGGGGAGCCGGACGCTCGGGAGGAGGGGGTGCCGGCCGTTCGGCGGCCAGGCGTGATGCGACCCAGGCCAGACCCTTGCGGGCGCGCTGGTTGTGCGGGTTGATGGCGAGGACGTTTTCCAGGCAGATGCGTATCTCCTCCAGGTCCTCGACCACGCCGCTGAGCCACAGCCAGGCTTCCTCGTTGCGTTCGTCCTTCTCGGTGACTTCGATCAGGAGCCGTTTGGCGCGTGTCTTGTCGCCCGCTCGGGCCGCAGCGATCCCTTCACGGAGCAACTGGGAGATGTCCTCGGTCATTGAGTTCCCCCTTGCGCACATCGGCACAGTTCCCTATGGCTGGTTGTAGTATACCACACGCCCCGTGTGGACGGCAAGTCGGGTGAGCAAGGGACAACCGTGCTTGTGCGCGTTTTCCTTGACACTGCGGGGGTGCCATGGTAAGATACTCTGCGGGTGGCCCCGTAATGGCGAGGGAGATCGTTGCCTCGGAGAGTGAGAGGATAGGATGGCGAAAGACTTCGGGCAATTGCTACGCGAGAAGCGGGAGAGTCGCTACCTCTCCCTACCGGATGTCGAGATTGCGACCCGAATCCGTGCGGAGCATCTGCAGGCACTCGAGCGCGGCGATCTGGAGGCACTTCCCGGGAGCACCTACGCCGAGATCTACCTGCGCGAATACGCGCACTTTCTCGACCTCGACGCCGAGGCGCTGATCGCAATGCTTCGCCAGCGGATGCGCTGGCCGCGCTTCCGACAGCGGCTCGCACAGCGGTTGCGGCGTCTCTTTCACGGGCGTGCGCCGGTCCTGGGGGTCGGGGCCTTTCTCGTCGTGATGCTCGTGGTGGTGCTCGTCTGGGTGTTCGCCGGAGGCGGTTCCAGCGCATCCGGCGAAAAACACCTCCTGCTCCTTTACCCGCCCGACGGCGCGGCACTGAACGGCCGGGAAGTGGTCGTCGTCGGCAGGGTTCCCCCGGGAGCCTCCGTTGCGGTCAACGATCAGCCGGTCTCCGTGCAGCCGGACGGGCTGTTCGTGCAGGCGGTCCCTGTAGGGCCAGGGAGGACCGAATTGAAGTTCTATGCCGGAGATGCGACCGGCTGGCATGAAGAGGCCGTGCGCACCGTCTGGCTTCCGACGCCTACCCCACGCCCCACGCTCTCCCTCCCTGCCAGCCAGACCTCGGGAACCCCCTATCAGCTCATCCTGCATCAGGTGGATGCGGTGTATCACCCGGATGTCATCGTCTACCTGAGCGTACTGGACGCCTCGGGCAACCCCTGGCCGGGGTTGACGCGAGAGCA
The DNA here is from genome assembly GCA_049969155.1 of Chloroflexia bacterium. GTDB lineage: Bacteria > Chloroflexota > Chloroflexia > DTKN01 > DTKN01 > DAOTVY01. The sequence goes on from JBMFPK010000052.1 coordinate 2,453, forward strand.
TCTCAGCGTGCAGGAGGACGGCTCCCCCATCCCCAACTGGCTCCTGCGCACGGTGCCGCTCACCGAGCCGCTGGCCATCGTCCTTGCCGTGGACACGAGCGGGAGCATGGGGAGCAATAACAGCGAGCCGCTGCACCAGGCGCAGGAGGCGTTGCGCACCTTCCTCAATGAGCTGGGCGAAGGTGACAAGGGGTGTCTGGTGGCGTTCAGCGGACAGCCGGAGTTGGTCCAGGAATGCACACAGGATAAGGGTTCCCTCCGGGCAGCAGTCGACAAGCTTGCGGCCGGCGGGGAAACAGCGCTGTACGATGCCGTCGCCTTTGCCCTGGAGCAGGCGATCGGGCAGCCGACGGGCCGGCGCGTCCTCATTGTGCTCACGGATGGGCACGATACGGCGAGCCGAGCCTCGCTCGACGAGGTGATCGCACGGGCAGGGATGTACAACGTGCCCGTGTATGCAGTCGGGTTGCAGAGCAACGAGTTCGATCCGGCGCCACTCGAACGGTTGGCAGCCGAGACCGGCGCCTCGTACCTGTTTGCTCCCCAGGCAGACGCGCTCGGCGAGCTGTACGCCCGCCTGTCCCGGCAGCTCCGCGGGCAGTACCAGCTGATCTACCGTTCGCCCGCCCCCTCGTCGCCCGGAAGCGAGCATCGGGTGACGCTGATCACCCGCATCAACGGGGTGGAAAACACGAGCAGCAAGAGCTATCGGATTCCGTAGGCTGGACCGGATAGAGCATGGGACTGCTCCCGTCGAGGAGAAGGGTATGCTTCGAGGATCGATTTACCAGCCGATCGTTTGGTACCGCTGGCTGGCGCTGGTGATCGGCGCTGTAGGGTACCTGGTCAGCGAGGGAACGGAGCCACAGTGGGGGCTGCTGATCGCCCTGGGCGTGACGGTGCTGTACAACCTGCTGTTGACCGCGCTGTCTTCCAACCGGGGTTCGGCGCGCTGGCCCTGGGTGGCTACGGTCGCGGTCGATGTGGTGCTCGGAAGCGCCCTGATCTTCTATTCCAAAGGGCAGACAAGCCCCTTTCTGCTTTACTTTGTCGCTCCCGTGCTAGAGGTGGCCCTGAGGGCCTCCCTGTCCGTAGCCGTCGGGGTCACCGTGGGCTTGGGGCTCCTTTACCCTGTACTGTGCTTCGCCTCGGTGGGCTGGCGGCTGGCAGGAATCCTCAACGCGGCCTTTCTGACAAGCGAAGGCGTGATCTTCCTATTGGCCGTGCTGATCGTCCTGCTGATCGGACCGGTATTGCGTTGGCGGGAGCAGGAAGGGGCGCTCGCGCGGTACGAGCACCTCTTCACCGTATCGGGCACACAGCGGCCCGGCGTGATCACGGCCGTTACCGAGGAGGTCATGCGGGCCCTCGAGGCCGACGTGGTCCTGGTCTTTCTGCGAGACCCCGCAAGCGGCGAGTTGGAGCTCCAGATACCGGATCCGTATCCTATGGCAACGCTCTCCCGCGCGGTGCTGCGGCGCATCGAGTGGGATCAGGCTTTCTTGAAGCGCTTGCTCGAGACCCAGGCTCCGGCAACCTGGGTCGACGAGGATTTCCCCTATCCGGTGCCGCCTCCCCTGCAGGACTTTTTCCTGCGGCAGCCGTTCCTGAGCGCTCCCCTGGTCCTGGAAGGGGAGATCATCGGCCTGCTCCTCGCCGGCCGGCGACGCATACGGGAGGAACGGCGTATGGACGACCTGACCCAGATGGCCGAACTGGCCGCGCGGGTCGCCCGAGTGATCGGATGGACCGAGTCGCTCGCGGCGCTCCGTCGGCGGTACAGCGAAACGGCCGCCCTGAACCAGGTGCTGCGCGACATCAACTCCCCCCGACGGCTGGAGGAGGTGCTCCAGCGTATCGTCTCCAGCGCTTGCGAGGTCTTTGAGGTGGATCGGGCATCCGTCATGCTGATCGACGAGAGCGGAAAGTGGCTCCGGGTGCGCGCTGCGGCCGGCCTTCCGTTCCGCACACCGATCACGGAAGGGGTACCTGTGGGGCGGGGCGTCTCGGGGTGGGTAGCGCAGTACGGACAACCGCTGGTCGTCCAACCGGACAACATCTCCCGGTTCCGTTCCCAGGAAGAACGCGAAGTCCGACAGGCCCTCTGCGTGCCGCTACGGGCGGACAACCAGATCATCGGCGTGCTGAACCTTTCCATGATGGGCTCGGAGGGCCGCCACTTCGGCCAGGAGGACATCCAGCTGGCCCAAGCGCTGGCAGATGCCGCGGCGGTGGCCATCGTCAAGGCCGAACTGATGGAGAAGGTGCTCACCCGTACCCAGGAGCTCGCCAGGGTCAACCGGGAGCTCTCCGCCGAGCACCGCAAGCTGGAATGGACGCTTTCGCGCATCGCCGAAGGGGTCGTGGTGCTGGACCGCGAGAACCGCCTCGTCCTGGCCAACCAGGCCGCGGTCGACCTGCTCGGGATGCAGGGGAAAGAGATCCTTGGCGCGGATGTCGAGGCCTACCTGAAAGAGCAAGGACTGGGGGATCTGCACCGGTTGCTGCAGAGGTGCCAGCAGGAGGCCGCGCAGCTCGTCCACCCGCTGGTGTACCGGGGGCCACTGCGCAGCGGGGATTCCCGGGTCTATGAGGTCACGATCAACCCGATCTGCGTCGAGGAGGAGGGGCAACAGCTGTGCGAGGGCGTCGTCGCTATGGTGCGCGATGTGACCCTCCAGGTGGAAGAGGAGCAGGTGCGCTCCAGCCTGATCGGGATGCTCGCCCAGGATATCCGTACGCCGCTCACGTCCATCAAGGGATACCTCGACCTCCTCCGGAGCGGGGAAGCGGGACCGCTGACCCCGCAGCAGACGGAGTTCTTGACCCGTGCTATCCTCAACGTGGAGCAGTGCATCCATCGGGTGAGCAACTTCCTCGACCTGTCCCGCATCCAGGAGGGACAGTTCACCCTCTTCTTCGAGCCGGTGAACGTCGTCGAGATCGTCCAGGAGGCGGTCGGGGCCGTGCGCAAGGAGGTGGAGAGCCGCAAGCAGGAGCTGCGGGTGACGATGCCCGAACGGATCGAGCCGATCCTGGCGAGCCGCACCGGGCTGCGCCAGGTGCTCCTGAACCTGCTGGACAACGCCGTGAAGCATACCTCGGTACAGGGCCGGATCTTCGTCCGCTTGGAGGAGGAGCCGGATCATCTGCTCTTCGCCGTGCAGGATAGCGGTGTCGGCATCTCGGCGGAGATGCGGGACAAGGTGTTCCAGCCGGGAACCACAGGAGAAGGAGGTAGGGTCGGCCTGGGCCTGTACATCTCGAAGCAGATCGTGGAAGCGCACGGTGGCAGGATCTGGTTCGAGAGCCAGCCGGGGCGCGGCTCGGTCTTTTACGTAACCATCCCAAAGGGCAAAGGCACATCCTCCTAGGAGGCCCGGGGCCCAAGGAGCAAGGGAATGACCAAGAGCATCATGGTGGTGGACGACGATGTCGATATCCTGACCATCCTGACCTTCGTTTTCGAGAACCGGGGCTACCGGGTGCGCAAGGCACGGGACGCGGAAGAGGCGCTGCAGATGGCGTCGCGCTTTGTCCCCGATCTGTTCATCCTCGACATCACCCTTCCGGGGATCGACGGCATCGAGCTGTGCCGACGCCTGCGGGCACAGGCCCGCACGCGGGCGGTCCCGATCATCTTCGTCACTGCCCGGGACCAGCCGGAGAACATCGTTCAGGGTTTTGAAGCGGGCGGCGATGACTATGTGGTGAAACCGTTCAACATGCAGGAGCTCGTGGCCCGCGTGGAGAACCTCCTGCGACGGGCGCGCGAGGTCGCCCCGTTACGGGAGGAACGCGAAGGTCGCGTGATCGCGGTCACGGGCGCCCGGGGAGGTATCGGCAAGACCACGCTCGCCGTGAACCTGGCCTTGTGCCTCACCCGGATGTGGGCCGATGAGGTGGTGCTGGTCGATGCCAGCCTCGAGTTCGGACGTGCGGCTGTGCTGCTCGACATCCAGAACGCCCGCGATATGCAGTCGCTGCTCCAGGAGACGTCCGACGCTCTCGAGCGCGACTACCTGGAGGAGACCTATCTGAGCGTTCATCCTTCGGGCCTTCGCTTCCTGGGCAGCCCGCTTTCCCCGGCCGATGTCGAGGCGATCGGCCCGGAGGAGATGGAACGCCTCGTTCGCATCCTGCGGCCGGTGTACGGATACATCGTCTTCGACCTGGCGCCCTCGCTGCGAGAACCGTACCGGACGGTCCTGCGGCTTGCGGACCGCGTGGTCGTGTTGGTGACCCCCGAGGTCGCCGCACTGGTGGCCACACAGTCGTTGCTCCAGGCCCTGTCCATGATGGAGGTGCCGGCGGAGTCGATCCTCCTGGTGCTCAACAACTTCCCCGTCGTGGGGAACTCGCCCGAGCGCAAGGAGATCGAGACCTTCCTGGGCTTTCCACTGGCCAGCATCATCCCCGGCGATCCGGCGCGCGTGCCGGCCGCGGCGAACGCCGGCCGGCCGCCGATCCTGGAGCGCGAGGAGAACGAGTTCACCCAGGCGATCATCGAGACCACATACTACCTGAGCACCAGCCTGCGCCGGACCTCGTAGCCTTTCGATCAGAAAACCGGGAGTTGCTGTACAATGGCAGGAGCCAACCAGGAGGCGCGCCCGTCGCGCCCGCTCTCACCGATCTCCCGCAAGTTCCAGATGGTCTCGGAGGCCGTTGCCTGGCGCATCGTGGAGCGCGTCCGGGAACAGGTCGGCCAGGAAGCGGGATGGAGGGTAACCCGCGAGGCGGACGCCTCGGCCCGCAATCGGGTACTGCAGGTGCTGGATCAGGTCCTTCGCCAGGAAGGGTTGACGCTCTCCCGGGTGGACCGGCAGATGCTGCAGAACCTGGTCGAGGCGGAGGTCCTCGGCTACGGACCGCTCGATCCCTTGCTCGCCGACGACACCATCACCGAGATCATGGTCAACGGCCCCGATCTGGTCTACGTCGAGCGCCGCGGCCACATCGAGGAGACGGCCGTCGCCTTCCGCGATCGCGAACACCTCATGCGCATCATCGAGCGCATCCTTTCCCCCCTCGGACGCCGGGTGGACGAAAGCAGCCCTATGATCGACGCCCGCCTGCCGGACGGCTCCCGCGTGAACGTGATCATCCCTCCCCTCTCCCTGATGGGTCCCGTGATGACCATCCGCAAGTTCGAACGCGAACCCTTCCAAATGCAAGACCTCATCGCCTTCGGAACCCTCACCGCCGAGGCGGCCGCCTTCCTGGCCGCCTGCGTGCGGGGAAGGCTCAACATCATCGTCTCCGGAGGAACCGCAACCGGGAAAACAACCCTGCTCAATGTGCTATCAGCCTACATCCCCGACGAAGAACGCATCGTCACCATCGAGAACGCCGCAGAGTTGCAGCTGCGCCAGCGGCACGTGGTCGGCCTGGAAGCACGGCCGCCCAACATCGAGGGAAAGGGGGAGGTAACCATCCGCGACCTGGTGATCAACGCGCTGCGCATGCGGCCCGACCGCATCATCGTCGGGGAGGTGCGGGGTGGAGAGGCGCTCGATATGCTCCAGGCGATGAACACCGGGGCCTCCCTGACGACGCTGCACGCGAACGACCCCCGGGAGGCACTCCTGCGCTTGGAGACGATGGTCCTCCTCGCCGGTTTCGATCTCCCCGTGCGGGCGATCCGGGAGCAGATCGCGCTGGCGATTGACCTCTTTGTCCACCTGCGGCGCATGCCGGACGGCAAACGGCGCGTGGTTCAGATCACGGAGGTGACCGGGCTGCAAGGCCGGGAGATCGGCCTCCAGGACCTCTTTGTTTTCCGGGTGGAGGCCGTGCGCGACAAGGAGGTCATCGGTCGCCTGGAGCCTACCGGGGCTCCCTCGCGCGTGGTGGAGAAACTGCGCCAACGCGGCATCGAGGTGGACGAACGTTGGTTCGCCCTCCCGGAGAGGCCGGCCGCTGCCGGCGCATCCGCCCCGTCCGCGCTGAGCTCCCCCACCGCAGGAAGGGCCGGATGAGCCGGGTCTGGGCCCTTTTCCTCCTCGCCTGTCTGCTTGCTTCTGTGGGGGCGTTCGCGTTCCCTCGACCGCCCGCAGGCAGCCCCGATTCCGCGCCCCTCGTGGTCGCCGCGCAGGCGACCCCGCTTCCCCTTGGTCCGCAGATACCGGACCCGGGCGCGCTGCTGCGACGTGCGCAGGCGTGGGAAGCGGAGGGAGAGCTCGAAGCGGCGCTGCGGCTCTACGCGGAGGTAGCCAGGCTTGCCCCGGCCACGGAGGCAGCCGGACGGGCGGCGCTCGGGATGGCCCACGCGTTCCTGGAGCTCGGCCAACCGCTTTCCGCCACGCAGGTGCTCTCCCCAGCGCTGGCGCTGCTTCCGGAAGGGGAGCGATCGCGCGGCGAGTTCGTCCTGGCGGATGCGTTGCGCGAGGCGGGCGCGTATGCCGCGGCCATCCCCTTCTACCTCCGCTACCGCGAACGGGGCACCTCCCTCGACGACCTGGTGGCGGAGCGGCTGGCCTCCTGTTACCGTGCCACCGGGGCCTATGCCCGTGCGGCGGAAGCGTACGAACGCGCCGCGGGAAGCTACCGGACCCTCTCGGACCAGGTCTGGATGCTCGAGGAGGCGGCGGCGGACTGGCGCCGCGCAGGAGAGTACGGGCGAGCCCTGGACGCCTTGGAGCGCATCCTCGCGGTCGCCCGCAAGCCCTGGTACCGCGCGCAGATCCTCTACCGGGCGGGCGAAGTGCTTCAAGAGGCCGGCCGCGCCGATGAGGCGTACACGCGCTGGGAGCAGGTGCTCGCGCTGTACCCCGACACGGCAGCGGCGTCCTGGGCCGCGGATGCGCTTCTGGCCGCCGGCCGCGCGGTAGAGCCGTACGTCGTGGCGCGGGCATACCGCGCAGCAGGGCGTGCCCGGGAAGCGATCCCCTGGCTGGAGGAGGCGCTGCGGCAGGGCGTGGCTCCTGAGGCGGAACTTCGCACGGCGCTTGCGGAGGCGCGCGCCGAGGCGGGGGATGTGGAACAGGCGGTCGCAGAGCTCCGGAAGCTCGCCGCCGCGGATCCCCGGAATCCCGCGCCGTGGCTACGCATCGCCGGCCTGTGGGCCGAAGTGGGCGAGATGGAACGCGCGGCCGAAGCCTACGCCCAGACAGCGGCGCGATTCCCCGAGCGGCCGGAAGGTGGGGAAGCGCTCTGGCAGCAGGGACAGTGCCTGGAGGAGATCGGGCGGGCGGAGGAGGCGCTTTCCGCCTACCTGGCCCTTCTGGACCGTTTCCCGGAGCACCGGCGCGCTACGGATGCGGCGTTCCGCGCCGGTCTGCTCCTGTACCGGCAGGGGGCGTTCGATCGGGCTGCCGCGCTGCTGCAAGGGAAAGAGGGCCGGCAGGCGCTGTGGCGTGGGCTGGCGCTGGCCCGCCTGGGCCGCAGGGAGGAAGCCTTCGGGGCGTGGGAGGAAGCCACAGCGGCGGAAGGGTATCCCGCGGCCCGTGCGCGCGAGCTCCTGAAAGGAGTGGAAAGCTTCGGGGAGCTCCGCGGGCGGTTCATCCTGCCGCGTCCGGATGCAGGGCAAACAGAGGCCGAGGCCTGGCTTGGGCAGCGACTGGGGCGCCCGGTCTCCTCAACCCTTTCGGCCGAGGTCCGGAGCGACCCCCTCTTTGTGCGCGGACAGGAATGGCTTGCGCTCGGCTATGCCGACGAAGCGCGGGCGCCGTTCTCGCTCCTCCTGGAGCGCTTTCGCTACGACGGGCCGGCCCTCTACGCGCTTGCGCTTTTCCTGCAGGAAGAGGGGTTGTACGCGCAGTCGATCCAGGCCGCCGAGCGACTGCTGGCGCTTCTGGAGGTGAAAGAGGACGACGTTCCGCCCTTCCTGCTCCGGCTCGTCTATCCCGCACCCTACGCGGCGCGCGTTGCCCGGGAGTGCTGGTGGCAGCAACTCGACCCGCTGGCCTTCCTGGCCGTGGTGCGCCAGGAAAGCCTGTTCGACCGCTACGCGACCTCCTGGGCGGAGGCGCGCGGCCTGACCCAAGTGATCCCCTCCACGGGGGAAGGGATCGCCGCGCAGCTGGGGTATCCTTCCTTCCGGGTGGAGGACCTCTACCAGCCGGCGGTGAGCCTGCGCTTCGGGGCCTGGTACCTGGGCCGGCAGCAGGCGGCGTTCGGCGGCGCGCTCTTCCCCGCCCTGGCGGCATACAACGCGGGACCCGGCAATGCCCGCCGCTGGGCGGGGGGAACAATGAGCGTCACGGATCGGGATCTCTTTTTCGAGGCGATCGATTTCACCGAAACGCGCAACTACGTGGAGCGGATCTACACGTCGTATTGGACCTACCGGCGCCTCTACACGGTTGTCCGTTAGAGCCGGTGCCCTTCCTCCTCGGGAGGGGAGTCACTTGGCAAAGAAGGCGTTGTAGACGATGGGCACGGCCGGCCCAAGGATCACCACGAACATCGACGGGAAGATGAGGAACACGAGCGGGAAGAGCATCTTCACCGGGGCCTGGTGTGCGAGCTCCTCCGCCCTCTGCCGGCGGCGCACACGAAGCTGATCCGACTGTACGCGCAGGATCTTGGCGATACTCACGCCCAGCTGCTCCGCCTGGATCACGGCGGCGATGAAGGTGGAAAGGTCCGGCACGCCCGTGCGGGCGACCAGATCGCGCAGCGCTTCTCGGCGGCTCTTTCCCAGGCGGACATCGGAGAGCACGCGGGCGAACTCGCGGCTCAGATCGTTGTTCCACTTTTCCACCACACGCTGCAGGGCCAGGTCGAACCCCAAGCCGGCCTCCACGCTGATCG
>JBMFPK010000053.1:0-11043 GCA_049969155.1 Chloroflexia bacterium
GGCGGTCAAGGAGATTCCCCTTCCGGACCGTTGCCTGCTGGCGGCCATCATCCGCCGAGGCGAGATGATCCTCCCCCGGGGCTCGACCGTCCTCCAGGCCGGGGACGAGGTGCTCGCGATCGTCGATCCGGAAGCCGCAGAGGGCCTGGCCGCGCTCTTCGGGGAACCGCTCCCCCCCGCAGAGAGCGGGCGCCCGCCGTCATAGGCGGGGGATCGGAGAGCCGTGACCGCAGTTGCGATTCCGCCATCCGATGACCTCGATCCCGGAACTCGGCAGCTCCTCTCGCGACAGACGGTGCGGGAGAGCCTGCTTCGACTCGGGCTCCGGCCGAGCCGGCGGCTCGGGCAGCACTTCCTCGTGGAGCCCGCTGTGGTCTATCACATCCTCCGTGCGGCACGCTTGCAACCCACGGACACCGTGTTGGAGGTCGGCCCGGGCCTCGGCGTTCTCACCGGCGAGCTCCTGCGGCGGGCCAGGAAGGTGATCGCGGTGGAGCTGGACCGCCGGCTCGGTTCCTGGCTGGCGGAGCGGTTTGGGGCGAATCCCCGTCTGGAGCTCGTGCTCGCGGACATTCTGGAGCTCGATCTGGGCCGCTTGCTCGACGGCCCATACAAGGTGGTGGCCAACCTTCCGTACTCGATCACGTCGGCAGTGCTGCGGCACCTCCTGGAGGCTCGACCCGCGCCGGAGAGCCTCGTGCTGATGGTGCAGTGGGAGGTTGCGCGGCGGATGGTGGCCGATCCCCCGGAGATGAGCCTTCTGGCGCTCTCCGTGCAATACTATGCCTGTGCAGAAATCGTGCATCGGGTACCTGCGGGATGCTTCCTGCCGCCGCCGAAGGTGGACTCGGCCGTCGTTGCCTTGGAAATGCTTCCCGTCACGCGGTGGGGCGTATCGCCCGCGGCCTTTTTCCGGGTCATCCGTGCCGGCTTTCGCCATCCCAGGCGCACCCTAGCGAACAACCTGGCGGAAGCGCTCGGAATGTCGAAGGGGGAGGTCGCCGACATCCTGACGCATCTGGGGTTCGCGTGCGAACGGCGTCCGGAAACGCTTTCTCTGGAGGAATGGGCCGGTCTCTGTCGATTCCTTGAGGAGAAGGGAACGCTTTCTCAGATCCCCGAACGATTCCCTGGCCCCTCGAGTCCGATGGACGAACTCAGGATCCCCTCACCCTGATAGGCTGCCAGGAGACGCTCGCGCACGATGTCCGGTATACGGGTGGGATGGCCCTCTTGGTCGATGAAGGTCTGTACCGTCTTCCCCAAGGCGATCAGCCTGCCGTCCTCCCCGTGCTGCAGGCGATAGCCGGCGACGTACGACCGGGTGCGCACCTCCTCGATCCATACGTGGATCTGCACCGGTTCGTCGAAGCCGACGGGGTTCAGGTAGCGACACCCCGCCCAGGCGATCACAAACGGAGAGCCGAGCCGTTGCAGCCGTGCGTACTCCAACCCCAGGTGCCTCAGGTAGGCAATCCGTCCGACCTCCAACCAGCCGAAGTATCTGGAAAAGTGGGTGTTCCCACCCGGGGATGTCTCGGCGAACCGCACGCGGATCGGGACGGTATGGACGTACCCCCGGGGCACCGGAGCGTCCTGGAAGCGCAGCGCCGCATCCTCCTCTGCGTCGGGCGAAAGCGGGAAGCTGCACGCCAGAAGGGTTGTCCCTTCGGCCCGGACGTCCGCATCCACGGTGATGCGATGCGCGATCAGCACTCCGTCGGCATCCTGAGTGGCCACACGGCTTTCCACCGTGACCCTCTCGCCATAGCGGACGGGCGCCAGATAACGGCAGCAGGCTTCCCGTACCGGAGGCCGCTCTTCGCCCGGCTGGAATCCGGCGCGCGCCAGGAGGGCCTCGTAGCCGAGTTCGAACCAGACAAAGTGGTTCGCGTAGTAGACGACGCGCTGGGCATCGGTCTCGACATAACGAACAGAGAAAGTGACCTGACTTCTCACGGGGAGGGCTCCCTAAGGTGCCCAGCTCGGCCGCGCCGTGGCATCGACCTGCGCGCCGGCGGTCAGTTTCTGCACCTGCGCGGGCCGTGGGAACCCACCCGCAGCGCTCTCGAGGTCGAGGAGCCAAAGATCGAAGGAGCCGTCCTCCTCGGCAATGTAGACGATCTGGTCCCCTGTGGGCGACCAGGCGGGCCCGCGGGCTCTTCCCTGCTCCGTCAGGCGCACCGGTGACCAGTCCCCGGCGTATACCGGATTCAGCGGCGACGGCATCAGCCAGAGGTCGGTCGACCCGCCTTGGCGAGCCGCGTAGGCGATCCACTGTCCGTTCGGGGACCAAGCGGGATCGTAGCGCTCGATTCCTTCCAGATCCGGGCCAAGCGGCCGGACGCGCCCGCTTTCGGGGTCAAAGTAGCGCAATTGTGGCCCGGTCGCATAGGGTATATAGACGAAGGCAAGGAGGCTGCCGTCCGGCGACCAGGAAGGAGATTCGATGTTTCCGTCCAGCACGAGCACACGGTGTTCGTTGCTCCCATCGGGCCGAATCTGATAGACGGCCATCTCGCTGACCGACGAATGCGGCGTGGGATGGGAGATGTACACGAGCCACTCGCCATCCGGCGGGACCCACTGAGGCTGGTAGGCCCAGTAGGAGGATAGGACATACTCCAGCGTGCGTTCTGCCGCCGGGGACCGGTTCCGCGTGACCGGACGCGCGTTCTTGCCGTCCGCGTCCATCACCCAGATGTCGGAGTAGCTTTCCTCCCGCACCACGAAGGCAATCTGTCGGCCGTCGGGGGACCAAGCCGGCTGCGTGCACGACCCACAGTCCGTGAGCCGTTCTGCGGTCGTTCCCTGCCGGAGCCAGATGTTTCCGCCCCTCGCATAGAGGAGCCGCCCTTCGAGCGATGGGCTGTGCTTTCCGGCTTCTTCCACCTCAGGTGGGGTCGGCGTGGGTGGAGGCGCGCCGACAGTAGGTTTCTCGCTCTCCCAGAGGGCGCAGGAAGTCAGGGAAAGCAATATCCCCAGCACCAAAAGGAGGCGTTGCCGAACGAGCATGGTTTCCCTCTCAGCTCTGGCTAAACAGATACGGAGGAACGGAAGGCGGCACCAGCACCCGGAGAGCCCGCGGGATGTTGCGGAACGTCATCGGGGTGGTGCCGATCGGTTCGCCGTCCGCCTGCACGTACAGCGGCGTCTGGGAAGCGATGCTGATCTCGCGCGCGCGGTAGTAATCCACACCGCTCGTGTGTTCCTGCAGCTGCAGCACGGTCGCCAGTGCATATTGGGAAAGCTGCGAAAAGCCCCCCTTGCCTCGGAACACGCAGATGTCGAGGAGGCCGTCGTCTATGCTCGCGTGGGCGGTGATCTGCACCAGGCCTCCGTAGAGCCGTGTGTTCCCGATGACCACGAGGAGCGTCTCCCCAGTCACCTGTTGTCGGTCGTCCAGGGTGATGACCGTTTCTTTGCCCGAGAAGTTGAGGGCCATAGTGATCCCCTTCAGGATAGAGCCCAGCGGCCACAGCGGTTGCCGACCTTCGTCCGAAAGGGCCCGCACCACAGCCGCGTCGAACCCGACCCCCGCCATGAGGAGGAAATAGCGCTCTCCTGCCAGCCCCAAGTCGGCGGAGCGGATCTGCCCCTGTATGAGGGCTCGTGCGGCGTCGCCGGGCTCCAGGGGCAATCCCTGCTCACGGGCCCAAACGTTGCCGGAACCGAAAGGCAGGACGGCGAGGGCCGTCGGAGTCCCAGCCAGGCCGTTGACCACCTCGTTCACCGTGCCATCCCCACCGACGGCGATCACCAGGTCCATCCCTTCGGCAGCCGCTCGTCTCGCGAGCTCGATCGCCTCCCGCGGCCGATGCGTTTCCCATAGCCCCACTTCCCAGCCGTGGCGGACCAGAAAGCCGAGCGGCTCATCCAGGTCCGCCAGCCGGTAACCCTGGCCTGCCGCCGGGTTCAGGATCAGCCGGACGCGCGCCCGTGTCGGGACCGGCACCGGCGTACCCAGCAGCGTTGCCGCAAGCTCCTCCACGGCAGGGGTGACATCTCCACTCGTATCCACGACCCGGTGCGGGCGACGGATCGGTTCCATCTGCCCGATGTACATCCGGTAGATCTCCCAGTCCGCCCGCGATCCGAAGCTTTCGAGGAGCCCTTCCTTTCTCTTCTCCAGGCGGGCTCGTACCACATCGGGCGCGGCCGTGGTCTGTACGATCATCAGCCGTGCGCCACACCGTTCCGCCAGGCGGTAGTATCGTTCCCGGTGTCGATGTCGGCAGTTGGTCGCGTCGACGATCACACTGTGTCCTGCGTCCAGGAGCTCTTCGGTGAGCGCGTGGCAAGTCCGGTGTACGACGGCATGCTCCTCTGGGGTCTGTCGGGGTTCCGGGAAGAGCCAGAGCCGTATCTCGTCGCTGGATACTACCACGAAAGGCAGGCGAGCGGCCAGTTGCCGTGCCAGGTGCGACTTGCCGGTCCCGGGGAGGCCGCAGAAAAGCACCAGCGTCTTCTGGGGCAGCCGACCGGCTGGGAGCATCAGCCGTTCCCGCACCGTGGCCAGTTCTGCCGGCTTTTCCGTTTCCACTACCCTCTTCCTATCCGTTCGCAGTCGGATTGCGCTTTGCAAAGCATTATACTCCACGCCCGTGACGATGGCAAACGCTTTCGGCTCCCTGTGCCCGTTGGCGAGCGCGGTTTGACTTTTGGGTAACCAAGGGGTATAATCCTGCTACAGGGACGCGTTGACCCAAAAGGAGGCGACGATGGCACTGCGAGGGGGGGCGAGCGGTTCCCGGATCCGATTTTCGCGGCCGATGCTGATCGTGGCCGGCGTGTTGGTGCTGCTCGTGGTCGTGGTCGTCTTCCTGAGCCTGAGCATCTTGCGCAGAGGCGGAAGAGCACCGGCTCATGTGCCTTCTCCCGTTGTCGCTGCGACCGAGACGCCGGAGGTGCAGGCCAAGGCAGAACCGTACCCTACGGCAACCGTAGCGCTGCCCACGCAGACCCCGATGCCGACCCAACTGGCCGTACAACCGACGCTTCCGCCGGTGCCCACGGTTCCCCCGGCCCTGAGCGCTCCGACTGCGGTACCCACGATGGTCCCGCCGCCGACGCGCCCCGAGGTGGCCGTGGTGCCCACGACGACCCCGTTGCCGGCCGGCGGTCAGCTTCCGGCGACGTCCGGTGGTTCTCCCTGGCTCCTTCCCCTGGGAGTCGCCTTTCTCGTGCTCGTCGGCGCCGTGGCATGGTGGCGCTGGCGGCGCGCGCGGGCCACGGGCTAGTTCGACGATGTGTCGCTGGCGGCCTCTCTTTCCCTGGGGCGGCTTCCTGAGCCTGGTACCCGGCTTGGCAGCCTGGGCTGGGGCTTTTTACGCGGTCACCCTTCTTCCGAAGACCATCTCTTCGGCCACTTTCTGGTATGCTCTGCTTGCGTTGGCACTCTTCCTCCTCGGGGTACTGCTCCTGTACTGGAGCACCGCCCTCTTTTCCCTGCACTATCTGTTCGACCGCAACGGCCTCATCATCCGCTGGGGCCTCTCGGAACAGATCCTGCCGATGAACTACATCACAGCCGTGCGCCCGTGGAAGGCCGAGGAGCGCGTGCCGGAGCGCGGCCTCCGCTGGCCCGGCTGTCACCTGGGGCATGCCCGCTCCCCGGAACTCGGGCTCGTGCGGTTCTTTGCCACCGCGGGGCGTTCCGCACAGCTGCTGGTCTGCACGCCAGAAAGCACGTTTGTCCTCTCGCCAAGGGATCCGGAGCGCTTCGTCCAGGAACTCGAACTGCGCCGGGAACTGGGGGTGACGCGGCAGTTGGCCCGGACGACACGTCATCGAGCGATCCTCGGGCTGGGCATCTGGCGGGAGCGCCCCCTCTGGGTGCTGCTGGTCGTCGCACTCCTGGCAAACCTCGCCCTCTGGGGCTTGCTGTGCTACCGTTTCCCCGGTCTTGCCGCGCACGGGTTCCTCACGATCCGATACCGGGAAGTCGTGGAAGAGGGACAGCGCAGGATCATTCCCGAGGTCATCGGCCGGCCTGTGGACCTGTTTCGGCTCCCTGCCTTCGGCCTGCTGCTGCTCGGGGGGAACACGGTGCTCGCCGCCTGGCTATACCGCGATCACCGTCTGCTGACCTACGCGCTGGGCGGCACCGCGGTGCTCGTCCAGATCCTTTTCTGGGTCCAGGCTGCTTTTGTCCTCGGGCGCTAGGGGAGAAGGTACAGCACCATCCGGCCGCAGCGCGCGATCTCCCGGACACCGGGGTGCCGGCAAAGCGCTGCGTGCATCCCGTCCAGTGCGGCTAGGTAGTGCACGCCACGCTCTTGCAGGTATTCCCAAACAGCGTTCTCGTCCCGCCGTGCGACCGCCGACGTCAACTCCGGCGTGACCAGCGCGAGCGTATCCACGACCGGGTGATCGCTGAAGTAGCCGATGGCCCCAACGTCGTGGGTCGCTACGAGACGGCCAGGGGGGACGTGTTCGCGGATGTAGTGGCCCATCGCGACCTGGCTCTCCTCCATCATCCGGCAGCCGGCGCTGTAGAAGGCGCTTCCCAATGCGAACCCCTCGACGAGCAGTACCGCGCCCACCACACCGGCCACCCACCGCAGCCGGCGGGGCAAGGCGCGGAAGCCCTCCGCGCTCGCCAGCAGCAGCGCGGGCAACAGGGGGACAAAGTGCCGGCCAAAGTGCAACACGACCGGCATCCGCAGCGCGGCGACGAGAAGCGTGAGGCCGGTCCAGAGCAGCGTCGGAAGCCACGTGCCGTCCCGTCGACGCGCCATGGAGACGCCTCCCACTAGGAGCAACAGCCCGACCAGTGGCCAAACCCCTGGGCTGAAGCTGAGTCCAAGACCCCGAAGGAAATCCCCCAGGCTGTCCAGGGCGAGAGGACGTGCATAGTAGGCTGCCTTGGCAAACACGCTCTGTGGCAGGATCTTTCCACCTAGCCACAGGTGAAAACCCACGTAGGGGCCAGCAAATGCACCCACCGCGACGAGCCACCCGGTCCGTCTCGGCAGCGGCTCGCGCCGTCGCTCCCAGAGCACTACAGCTGCCAGCAGCAGCGCTTCGGGACGCAGCCAGAGCAGCGTTCCCAGGAGCGCACCGTCCGCAAGAGCGTCCCTCATCCGTTCCCAAGGACGGCTCAAGCGCCACAGGATGAGCGTGGCCAGCCCCGCGGCGAGCGCCGTTTCCATCCCCTCGACCCCGGCCCACGCTACCTGGGGCGAGAGCAGTAGCACCGCCGTCAACGCGGCTGCTCTGGACGAGGACCCGTAGCGGACGTACGCCCAGCGCCAGACGATCCCCCCGAGTCCTGCCAGAGAGAGAAGGCCGAGAAGGATCGCCCAGAGGACCGGGTTCCATCCGAGCAGATGGGGGGGCACCAGGAGCGCAGTCCACAGCGGGGCACTGCTGGCCGTCCCGGGTTCACCCGGGTTGAAGCCGTACGTGTGCGAACCTGCGAGGTTTCGCGCCAAGACCTGATGGATCCACGGATCGTCCAGGGGGAAGGTCCACTCGCCGACCTCCAGGCGCGCGCGCAGCGGGTAGGCGGCAAAGATGGCTGCACACAGCAGCAGGGGCAGCAGGAACGAAAGGTATCCTCGGGCACGCCCCACAGGCGCCCTTGAAACAGTCACGCCTCTACTCCTGATCCTCTCAAGGTCCAGGACGGATTCGATAAATCTGGATGCCGTCCTCTTTCCGCTCGAGCAGGAACGGTCCGGAGGAGAATCCTGGCTCCTGGGCCTCTCCCGCCTCGTAGAGTGCCTGCAAAGGTCCCGGCAGCCCCTCTTTGAGATCGCCGACCAGGACGAGGGTCTGCGCGTCGTAGCGCCGGGCGATTTCCAGCAGCAGGGGCGGTTCCTCATAGGGGATACCGATGGCGGGCTTTCCGGTATACAGGAGTACGGCCATCGCATCCTGGGCCATCACGGTGCCTTCGGAGGGTGTCTCCGAAAGCAGTTGACCCACTTTTTGCCAGACCTGGGGATGCCGCACGGCTGCCTTCAGTTGCTCGCGAAGCGCTGTTGTGCCCACCAGCGCGCTCATCCCCACGACTCCAAGCAGGAGCACCGCCCGCACCCTGTTGCCCCGTCGCCCCGGTATGCGCCTCGTGAGCCAATCTTCCAGATCCGAACACCCCGCCGCGACAGCGGCCGCACCTGCGGGTAGGAAGGCGGCGATCGATCGAGACCAGGTCCCGTGGGTGACGAGCAGCGGAAAGCAGGCCACGAGCGTCCCGAAAAGCAAAGCGCCATACAGGAACGGCGGCCATAAGGATACCCGCCTAGGCAGGTGGGGGAGCGACAAGAGCAGCGGTCCTGCTCCCCACAGTTGAAACATCGCTGCCACCACGGTCAGCGCGGCGCGGGCCGCCTCCGCGCGCAGGGCGGCGAGGGTTCCCCATCCCTGAGCCAAAAATTGCGCCCAGTCGACCGCAGGCTGCCAGCGGAAAAGCTGATGATAGTCCGTGAGAAGGGCGAGATAGGGGAGGGGAACGGGGCTTGGCGTTCCGAACACAAGGAAGTTCCGTACCCCCCACAGGCCTGGAGGGATCAGGAAGAGGATGCTGCTCAGGCCGAGCTCCCTCCAGGGCATTGGGGTCCCCCGTCTGTGGCTGAAGAGCCATTCGGACAGCCAGATCACGGGGAGCAGCAGCAGGCCGTCGTTGCGCGTCAGTGCCGCGAGGCCTGCCAGCGCCCCGGCGAGGAGCAGGAAGCGCCGTTCCGACACCGCACGGCCGGCGGCCCAGAGGCTGGCCCCAGCCAGCAGGGCGAAGGCGGTGAAGCAATCCGTGTCCACCCAGTGGACGGTCACGGTACCAGCAAGAAAGGTCAGGAGCGCGGCAACGCCCGCCCAACGCGGCCGCAGGCCCTGGTCCAGGGCGGTCCGCAGCGCAAGAAGGGGGAGGGCAGCGGCCAACACAGCTTGCCCAAATTGGGCGTTCCGGAACGTCGAGCCCAAAGAGAGGAAGGGAACGAGCAGTAGGGAAGGCATGGGGAGCCAGAGCTCTCCCACGGCCTGCGGAAGGGTCTCGGGAGGATGGAAGAAAAGCCACAGCGCCGGGATCCGCCAGCCTTCCCCCCGAGCGAGGCCGCGGGCGACCAGAAAGTAGTATGCACCGTCGACATCCAACGGTCCGGGTAGCCGGAAGGCAAGCGCTCCAAGGAAGATCCCCGCGAGCCCGTAGATCCCTGCGTAGAACCACCAGGGGCAGCGTGCCCGAACCTCGGGCAAGCGGCGAAAAGGTTCGTGGAGGGCCATTTCTCTCCGGGCGGCTACAGCCGCGGCTTGCAGAGGATCTCGAGTACCCTCAGATCCAGCAGGGTGTGCGTGTTGGCCGGACGGAGAACGAGGGCGGTGTCCGCGCCCCGACCCGTGCCTGCGAGAGAGATTACCTCCTCGTCCGTGCGCACGAGGCCGGCGTCCGCTGCCATCAGCGCGATCTCCGCCGCGACTTTCGTGCCCTCGCCGAAAAGGCGCAGGGTGTACGCGATCACCTCGTCCACCTGGTACGTCCCCAGCTTCTTGCGGATCGCGCGGCCGGCTCCCCCGAGAGCGTGCGTCGCAGTGAGGATCCGCACCCCGAGCTGTTCCATCTCCTGGCGGTGCGCCGGATCGAGCTCCTGCCGGTTCGGCTCCTTGAAGCCGGTTACGTGGGTCACCGCGATCACCCGGTAGCCCGGGAAAGCGCGCGCAACCTTGACCCCCGTTGCGCCGGTCGTGGTGGCAACGAGGATGCTGCGGATGCCCAGTTCCTCGGCCCGGCGACGTGCGATCTCGAGCACGCGCTCCGTGTTTTCGGGTCCGGGGCGCGCAAAGTACACCGTTGTGGTCACGCATTCCGACATCGCAACCCTCCGTCCGGGGATAGTTATGGAATGACCCAGGGAATCCGGTTGAGTGGCGGGACCGGGGTGAGCAGGTAGACATCCACGTAGCGAGTGGACCAAAGGTTCTTCCCACGGTCCTCGTCGTCGAAGCAGAGGTCGATATGTTTCCCCTTGACCTTGCCACCGATATCTTCCGCCGCGCCGATCCCGTAGCCGGGCACGTAGAGCCGGGTGTGCAGAGGGATAACGCGCGGATCGACCGCGATGATCCCGCGTGTCGCGCGCTTCCCGGTGTAGGTGATGCCGTACGTCGGATCGGTGGGCGACTTGTCGCAAGTGCTCGGATAGTAGGAAGTGGCGAGCACCCGGATCTTTCGCCAGTACTCGATCTGTCCGTAAGGGGTGTCCAGGGAACGGATGACGATCTTGGTGCCGTAGTACAAGATCTGATCGACAGGTTCCTTGACCACCCGCTCGCCCAGGTACTCCCGCCCCACCTCCCTTCCATCCTCGTACGTGATCCGGGTGATGGTCTCTTTCCACCCCGGCTCCCCGGGGCGCAAGCGGTACTCGTCCAGCGCCATGCTGGGGTCTGCCTGCTGCAGGCGGCGAAACGGGATCGGCACACGCTCTTCCATGTCGAGCGTGGTCACACGGACGATGCGGATGCGCAATCCGGGGCTGATGGCGGTATCCGCCGGGGGCTCGACCCGATCGAGAGGAGACAGCTCTACGCCCTCCTCGGCGAGCAGCTCCCCCACCGTGGCGGCCCGAGAGTAGGTCTGCCAGCTGCGCCCATCCACCGTGATCCACGCCGGCCGTGCCCTCTGGATGTGAACCTGGAGACCGGCGACGATCGGCGCATCCAGCTCGGGCTCGACCCGATCCGCCCGATGCAGGCGAAATCTGGCGCTCTCGAGCGCTTCCCCCACCGTTGCTGCTGTCGTGCGTATCTCCAGCGGCCACCCGTCGTCGACGACCAGCACAGGAACTGCCCGGGTGACCCGCACGTGGAGATCGCTAGGCCTCAAGGAGGGGGCAAGCAGGCCGCTAGTCGCACCGCCGTCGAGGAGCACCTGCAGTGCCCGCTCGTCCTCCAGGGCCGATTCGGGGAAAGGTTGCCCGTTGATCTGGACGATGTCTCCGGGGGCCAGTGAGACGCCCCCGGCGCGCAGCAATTCCTCCACGGTACGCGCGCGCGTCTGGAAACGGAGTACGCGACCGTCCGCCTCGAGCTGCACGTTGCGTG
>JBMFPK010000054.1:0-10997 GCA_049969155.1 Chloroflexia bacterium
TCATCACGTGCCGAGGCGATGACACCGAGGCCGCTGTGGGCTTCCGCGTTCTCCGGGTCCACGGCGACCACCAGCCGAAACCTTCGTTCCGCCTCGTTCCAGAGCTCGCGTTCCAGGCAGGCTTGCCCCAGAAGCAAGTGGGTACGCAGGTGCCAGCGCTGGCGCGCGAGCACATATCGGCAGAGCGCCTCGGCTTCCGCTGCTTGGCCCACCTTCAGGGCCAGTTCGATCGCCTGACCAAAACGGTGCAACGGCACGCTCATGGTCCCTCCAGGATCTCCAGCAAGGTTCCCCGCAGCTCTAGGACGCGACGTCGAAGCCTCTGCACTTCCTCCGACGTTCCCTTTTTCCCCGTACCCCGGCGCAGATCGTGCTTCCGAAACGCCAGTTCCGTAGCCGCCTGGAAGAATTGTCCCAGCAGGCGGAAGGCTCTCCAGCCGTGTTTCCGCCAGATCCACAGCCGTGCCCCCACGCGCTGCGAGACGAACTGAAGCGTGCGCATCTCGGTTTCCGCGAGCAGCCCGGCGGCCACCTCCTCTTGCAGTTCCTGCCGAATCCATCGCCTCTCCTGTACCCAGGAGAGCATCGCTGCGACCAGGATCGTGGCGATACCTCCCCAGTCGCTTGCCAAGGCAGCCAGGATACCCGGGCAACCCCATCCCACGCTCAGGTTGTGGAACCCGTGAAGGGAGATCGCCGCGAGAAGCCCGAGCGGAAAGAGAAGAAGCCACCGCGTACGGGAAGTCGACTGACGCGCCAGTCCCAGAGCAGCTCCCGTGCAGGAGGTAAAGAGGGCGTGGTTGAGTCCGAAGGGAAGGGTCCGCAGCAGGACCACGCTGGGTTCTCCGTGCGTTTGGAAGAAGTACAGCAGATTCTCGGTCATACCGAACCCGAAGCCGACCGCCGCGCCATAGAGTATCCCATCCAGGAGATCGTCGAACTCTCCCCTCCAGAGGAAGAAGATGAGCAGCAGGACCAGCCCTTTGACCCCCTCTTCGACCACCGGGGCGACGACGACTCGTCCTATGG
The DNA here is from genome assembly GCA_049969155.1 of Chloroflexia bacterium. GTDB lineage: Bacteria > Chloroflexota > Chloroflexia > DTKN01 > DTKN01 > DAOTVY01. The sequence goes on from JBMFPK010000054.1 coordinate 1,030, forward strand.
CCTCGCCGCCCGCGCCGAGCATGAGACTCAGGGGCACACTCGCCGCCACTTCCAGCAGGACGGCCAGCGCGATCGCCGGGATGCTCCCGTAGCCAAAGGCTGCCAGGAAGAGCCCCCAGGGCTCCTTCTCGTACTTGTCGAGCCACCAGAGGAGCAACAGATACACGATGGTGGAGACGAGTGCGGCCAAGACGGAGAGGAGGAGCATCTTCTCCTCGCGGAAACTAACCGCGCCGACGGGACCCCCAGCGCCGGTAATCCTCTGCCTGAATCAGCACGTGGCGGCACAGCTCCTTGTCCCAGATACGCGAGCGGATGCGCGGCTCGATCTGGCCCAACTCCCGGTTGGTGGTGATCACCGTGGGAAGGCGATAATTGTAGCGGTAGTTGATGATCTGGTACAGCTTTTCGCTCGCCCACGGGGTGGCGTTCTCCGTGCCCAGGTCGTCCAAGATGAGGAGGAACACGGTGCGCACGGTCTCGATCCGCTCATCGAACCGCACCCGGCTATCCGGCGCGTAGGCAGCGCGCAGGTAGTCGAGGAGGTCCGGGACCACAGTAAAGAGGGTCTTCATACGGTTCCGCACCGCCTCGTTCGCGATCGCCGCAGCCAGGTGGGTTTTGCCGCAACCGTAATTGCCGGTCAGCAGCAGCCACCCTTCCGGCCGCTGCGCATAGGCACGGGCCGCCTCGTACGCTTCGGCTACGCCGGGGACGGTCGGATCGAAGGTCTCGAACGTCTTATCGGCGAAGGCTTCCAGGTTGCTCAGACGCTGGAGTTCCTGATAGTCGGTCTCCTCTAGCTGGCGGAGCTTGCACCGGCAGGGGACGAGATCGGGGCTGCCCGTAGGGCCGATGCGCACCAGGTATCCCGCTCCCTTGCAGATCGGGCAGACCCCGGGCTGCCGGGGCAGCTCGAGCGCCCCTTCCGACGCCGGGTCGTCCGGAAGGATCGGGGCTTTACGAGCGGCGCCGGGTTCCATCGGCTTCCCCTTCTCGCTCTGGGCGCTCTTGGGACCGTGAGGGCCCGAAGAGGTCGGCATATTCTCCGCGGGTGTACTTCTCAAAGTCGATAGGCTTTTCTTCGCGGCCGGCTCGTTCACCGCGCCCCTCGCGCTCCCAGCGCTGCAGGATGGAGCGCACGTAACGCCAGTTGCGGGCGTTGTGGGAGAGGGCCTCGCGGAAGGCATCCTGGATCCACTCTGGGGGATAGCGCTGGGCTGCTTCTTCCAGCTCGTCGACCAGGATCGGCGGCACAAGACCGATGTTCTGTTCGTACAGCGCAAAAATGCTGGGGCGCTCGAGTTCCACCGTACCAGCGTCCGCCCAGGGAGTGCCGGCGAGCATCCGCCCCGGGTCTTCTTGGGCCTGGGTGGCCCACTTGCGGTTCGCGGGGGTATTCACCAGGTACACGCTCTCCGCGTGTCCGGCCCGCTGCAGGACGAGGTGGAGCAGCGTCCCGCGAGCGACGCACCGCTCCAGCGCACGGTCGAGCCGCTCCTCCGGCGGCACGTCGCGGCCCAGGAGAGAAAGGCCCGCGCGGAGGTCTTCATCCTGGCGGAGCTCCTCCCAGGTCACGGCACGGGGCAGCCCGGGGCTCTCCTTCTTGCGGTCGGCGAGGATCCGAAAGACCGCCAGGAGGACCTTGAGTTCAGCTAGGTCCTCCATCTCCGCCAGAAGGTCCTCCAAGAGCTCCCTGGGCACGACGACTGCCTCTTCTTTCCGCCCGGAGAAGCCACGGAACGGGCGCCTCATAGGTAGGCCTCGCTCTCCTCCCGGAAGCGTTCCAGATCGGCAAAGCGGGTGATGTCGGAAAAGAAGCGCAAATAGACCTTGCCGCACGGACCGTTGCGGTGCTTGGCGATGTGGATCTCGGCGATCCCCTTCATCTCGGTGTCCTCTTTGTACATCTCCTCGCGGTAGATGAAGAGGACCACGTCGGCGTCCTGCTCGATGCTGCCGGACTCGCGCAGGTCCGCCAGAACGGGTACGTGCGAAGGGCGGTGCTCCACCGACCGGGACAGCTGGGACACGGCCAGCACAGGGATATCGAGCTCGCGTGCCAGCCCTTTCAAGGCGCGGGAGATTTCGGAGATCTCCTGGACGCGGTTCTCCGTCCGCCGGCCCTGGATCAGCTGCAGGTAGTCGATGATCAGGAGGTCGATCCCGTGCTCCGCGTGCAGCCGCCGTGCCTTGCTCCGCAGCTCGGTGATCGGGATCCCGGGGGTGTCGTCGATGAAGATCGGTGCCTCCGAAAGGTGGGCCATCGCTTCGGAGACCTGCTGGAACTCTTCGTCGTTCAGGATGCCGAGCCGCAGCTTGTGGGAATCGATCCGCGTCTCCATCGCCAGGAAGCGCTGCACCAGCTGCTCCTGCGACATCTCCAGGCTGAAGATTCCCACCGGCGAGTTGTGCTGCACGGCGGCGTTGTAGGCGATGGAGAGGGCCAGGCTGGTCTTGCCTGCGGTCGGCCGTGCCGCGAGAATGATCAGGTCCGACCGCTGGAGTCCTCCTAGCAGTCGGTCCAGGTCCACAAAGCCTGTGGGCACGCCGCTGACTTCGCTGTGGAGGATCCGCAAGCGGCTGAGACGGTCGAAGTATCGGGAGGTCACGTCTTTGATGTGGACAAAGTCGCGACTCACCCGGCGCTGAGAGATCGCGAAAATCAGCTCTTCCGCACGGCTGAGCGCCTCGTCCACATCCTCGGGGGCCTCGTAACCGATCGCCGCGATCTGCCCTCCTGCGGCGATTAAGCGGCGCAGTACGGCGCATCGTTCGACGATGCGCCCGTAGTACTCCACATGCACGGCCGTCGGGACAGCGTCCACCAGCCCGCTGAGGTAGGCGACGCCGCCGACCGCCTCCAGCCGGCCGCGCCGTTCCAGTTCTGCGGCGACGGTGACCAGGTCGGGCGGTTCCCGCCGGGAATAGCAGGCGAGCTGGGCCTCGTAGATCCAAGCGTGCGGTTCGCGGTAAAAGTCTTCCGGCCGCAGCCAGGCGGCCACCGAAAGGATCGCGTCGCGGTGGATAAAGATCGCGCCGAGGACGCTGCGCTCGGCTTCGAGGTTATAGGGGATTGGCCGCTCCGCCAGAACTTCCATCTCTCTCCGGACCCGAGGCGGCTATCCGGCCTTTTCTTCCTCTCGCTCGACCACGACGTTGATGCGTGGTTCCAGGTCCGCCGCGAGACGGATCGGGATGGAGTAGATGCCGGGCCGCCGGATGGGGTCGCCGACCTCGATCTTGCGTCGGTCCACCGCCACACCGATCTTCTCCTGGATCGCCTCCGCGATGTCGGAGGCGGTGATCGTGCCGAACAGGAGGTCTTGTTCCCCAACCTTGGCCCGGAAGTGGACGGTCAGGTCCTGCAGCTGCTCGGCCAGCGAGCGCGCACGGGCCACCTCGCGCTGCCGTCGCCGTTCCGCGAGGGCTTGCTGTTCTTGCGCCTGGCGGATCGCTTCCGGGGTCGCAGGCCGCGCGAGACCCTTGGGGAACAGGTAGTTCCGGGCATAGCCGTCGGAAACTTCTTTGATCTGGCCGGCGAGCCCCGTGCCGGCCACGTCGCTGAGGAGGATGACCTTCATCGTCGTATCCCTCACAGTCTGTTTTCGCTTCCCGGTAAGTCTAACACAATCCCCCAGGGACGTCAATTGCCCGCTTGCGCCACACGGAATCCGGGCGCATCGCAAAGGAAAGACGTCCGCACAGGAATGGGCGCATCCGCGGGGGTAGACTGGGGAGCATGCCGGGTAGAAACACCCCTTCAGTGCCCGGCACGCGGTTCGGACCGTTTTCCTATCCCGCATCCCCGGAGGGTCCGGGGCGGCTATGCCCGTCGCAGTGGATCGATCTGGACAATGGCCCGGATCGTCGGGACCCCCGCTTCCTGTGCCGCCCGCAGCCGCAGGAGACCATCGATGAGCTCATAGTTCCCGTCCACCGTGCGGCGCACACGGATGGGCCGCAGCCGGCCCAGCGCGGCGTCGTTCAGGAGGCGCATCGGGACCGGCTTCTGCATCTTCCGCAGGTGCCTCGGCAAGGCGATGCGGATCCGGTTCACCTCGATCTGGGCCATGCCCGCGATCAGCCCCTGGGGCGGAACAGGCCGGATAACCACCGGGATGCTCGGCAGTTTCTCTGTCTGTGCCGCCCACAGGCGGGCCGCGGCGCGCTTTCCCTTCCCCAACACAAGCCGCCCGGAAGCATCCGGCACGACAGTGAGCGGCGGGAACGTCCAGCCGACCGTGCGCACCTTGTCAAGCGCCTCCATGGCCTTGGAAAGGAGTGGGTCGGTGCCGTCGATCGACTGCGGGCTCACCCAGGTCAGCTCCCACCGCGGGAACCGTGCCGCCACGACCACGCGCACTTCCGGGAGGCCCGCATCCACCGCCGCAGCGAGCGCGGCAAAGCCGCGGGCGAGCACGTATTCTTCCCCGATTTTCCAGACCTGGATCGGGAGCGGTGCGCTTCCGCTCTCCCGGGCCTTTTGCACGAGTTGGGCGTGGTCCTCGATGATCTCCGCCCGCCGTTCCCAGTCCGCGAGGTGCGCGGGGTTCCGCAGGGTGATCCGCTCCGTCGGGATCACTTCGTAGCGCGGAGGCCGCGTTCTCTGCCGTGCCTTTCGGCGCACCCGCTGCGGCTGGGGCTTGGGCCGCTTCCGGGGGCGTTCGTAGGGCGCGGGAGCAGGCGGCCAGAATCCCTTCGGGCCGTAGGAGGACGGGCCCACCGGCCGATCGCCCGTCGGGCGGATCCAGAGAGGCACACGGGGATAACCTTTTCTCCTGTCCACGGTGTCTTAACCCTTTCCTCTTGTTCCCTGCAGCGCAAAGATCCCAGGGCCACGTATTGCCAGACGGGGTTCCCGAGCTGCTCCACAACCCGGTACGGGGGAGTGCCCTTTCCGCGGAAGACAGGAAGGGCCTACGTTCCGATGTCAGGTGCTCCCCCTTACGGCTGCATCCAGGGCGCCTATATTATAGCACAGATTCCGCAAATTGACAAGCCGGGTTTGAAAAAAGGACTCCCCGATGCTATAATGGCGTCGCTATCGACGCGAAAGGAGGCGACCTCTTGGACATCGGTGCGCTCTTGCGGGAACTGAGCGAGGCGAGCGGGGTCTCCGGATACGAGGAAGCCGTGCGCGCACGGGTCTCCGAGGCGATCCGCCCTTATGTGGACGAACTCCGCTCCGACGCGATGGGCAATCTGATCGCCCTGCGGCGCGGTACGGGCGAGGAGCCGCGCCGAAAGGTGATGCTCGCCGGGCACATGGACGAAATCGGCCTGATCGTCACCCGGATCGAGAAAGGGTTCCTGAACTTCTCCCAGGTCGGCGGCTACGATGTGCGGGTCCTTCCCGGGCAGGAAGTGGTGGTTCACGGGGTGGTCCCCCTGACGGGGGTGGTGGCTGCGCGCCCTCCCCACGTGCTGGGGGAGGAAGAACGCCGGAAAGTCACCCCGATGGACGAACTGCTAATCGACGTCGGGCTGCCGCCGGAGGAAGTGGAGGCACAGGTACGGGTCGGCGACCTGATCACCCTGCGTGTCCCGTACACCCCGCTTCGTGGCGAGCGGGCAGCGGGGAAGGCCTTTGACGACCGCGCAGCCGTGGTGGCGATCGTGGCCTGCCTGGAGGAACTCACGCGTCTGCGACACACCTGGGACGTGTACGCCGTGGCTACTGTACAGGAGGAGGTCGGGCTGCGAGGCGCGACAACCAGCGCCTATGGCATCGCCCCGGATCTGGCCATCGCGGTCGATGTGACCCACGGCGATATGCCCGGGGTGGCGGAGTGGGACGCAGTGGAGCTCGGGAAGGGGCCCGCCATCTCCGTGGGGCCGAATATCCACCCGAAGGTGTACGAGGCGCTCGTCGAGACGGCCCGGCGCTACGAGATCCCTTACCAGGTCGATCCCATTCCCGGCCGCTCGGGGACGGACGCCTGGGCGATCCAGGTCAGCCGGACCGGCGTGCCCACGGGACTCCTGGGCATCCCGCTCCGCTATATGCACAACCCGGTGGAAACGCTCGACCTGGCGGATGTCCGAAGGACCGCACGATTGATGGCCCTCTTCATCTCTCGCCTCGACGATATCGACCTGACGCGCTAGAAACGGAGGACGACCTTGCTGCTGCAGCGACTTTCGGAAGCTCGCGGCGTCTCCGGCAACGAGGACGAGGTGCGGGCGATCCTGCTCGAGGAGATTCGCCCCCACGTCGACGAATGGAAGGTGGACAGCATCGGAAACCTGATCGCGACCGTCCGTGCGAGACCGGGTCACCCGACTCCCCACCGGGTCCTGGTCACCGCACACATGGACGAGGTCGGGCTCATGATCGTGCACATCGAGAAGAACGGCCTCCTGAGGTTCCGGCCGGTCGGGGGGATCGACCCGCGCGTCCTTCCTGGCAAGCGGGTGCTCGTGGGCCGGGATGGGGTGCCGGGCGTCATCGGGCTCAAGCCCGTCCATCTGCTCACTGCGGAAGAGGAAAAGCAGGTGGTGCAGGTGGAGCAGATGTACGTGGACATCGGTGCCAAGGATCGCGACGAAGCCGCGAGTGTCGTGCGGGTGGGGGACTTGGTCACTTTCGCGACCGGCTTCCAGCAACGGGGCAAGACGCTCATCGGGAAAGCTTTCGACGACCGGGCGGGCTGTGCCGTACTGGCGGAGCTGGTCCAGGAGCGGTACGACGTGGAGCTGGTCGCGGCCTTTACCGTGCAGGAAGAGGTCGGTCTGCGGGGTGCCCAGGTGGCCGCGTACGCGGTGGAACCGGAAGTCGGCATCGCCCTCGAGGGCACGATCTGCGATGACCTGCCCCGGAAGCGGGACCAAACCCCAGTGACGCGGCTGGGGCACGGGCCTGCGGTGACGGTCATGGACCGTACGGTGATCTCCGATCGTCGGCTGGTCGACCTGGTCCTCCGTGTCGCTCGCGAAGAAAAGATCCCGTGTCAGGTCAAAGGGCCCGGGTTGGGTGGAACGGACGCGGGGGCGATCCATCTTACCCGCCAGGGGGTGCCTTCCGTCGCGGTTGCTACCCCCGCGCGCTACATCCACACCCCTGTGTCGGTCATGAACCTGGACGATTTGGAGCACACCGTCGCCCTGATGAAGGCTGTCCTGCGGCGGCTCCACACCGACTTTCCTTGGGGTGCGTAGCGGACCGTCGATGGTGGGGCGTCGTGGTGCGTGTCACATCGGTACCTCAGGGTGGGTGTACCCCCACTGGCGGGGGATCTTCTACCCCCCGGAGTTGCCGCAGCGTGCCTGGTTCGCCTATTACGCTCGACATTTCTCCACGGTCGAGGTGAACAACACGTTCTACCGTCTGCCGGACGAGCCGGTGTTTCGCTCCTGGTGCGAGCAAGCCCCACCGGGATTTCGTTACGCCCTCAAGGTCCATCGCCTGATCACCCACATGAAGAAGCTTCGCGGGGCAGAGGCCCCGTTGCAGCTGTTCCTCGATCGGGCGTGCCTCCTCGGCGATCGGCTGGGCCCGCTTCTGTATCAGTTGCCCCCAGGATGGGCCTGCGACACGGACCGCCTGGCCGCGTTTCTCGAGATGTTGCCGCAGGGATTGCTGCACGTCTTCGAATTCCGCCACCCCTCCTGGTTCTGCCCAGAGACGCTGGCGCTGCTGGAGCGATATGGGGCCGTCCTCTGCCTGCTCAGCATGCCCGGGGTGACCTGCCCCATTCGGGTCACCGGGCCGGCCGTCTACCTGCGATTGCACGGTTCGACGACCCTTTATGCGAGCCGCTACTCGCGCGAGGAACTGTCCCAGTGGGCCGAGGTACTTGCCCCGTTCCTCCAACAGGGATTGGACGTGTACGTCTATTTCAACAACGATGCCTTCGGTTACGCCGTAGCGAACGCGCAGGAACTCCGGGCTTTGCTCGCCGGGAGAGGGGCAGATGAAGACGAGCGACTTTGACTACGATCTGCCAGAAGACCGGATCGCCCAGACACCGGTGGAGCCACGCGACTCGAGTCGGCTGCTCGTGCTCCACCGGGAAGACGGGGCCCTGGAACACGTCATCTTTCGGGATCTTCCACGCTTCCTTCGGCCCGGGGATCTCCTTGTGGCGAATGAAAGCCGCGTGATCCCTGCGCGCTTGCAGGGCCGTCGCACCTGCACCGGTGGTGCGCTGGAGGTCCTGCTCCTCCGTCGGCTGGACGAATGCCGCTGGGAAGCGCTGATCCGAGGCAGCCGGGTACGTGCCGGGCTTTCCATCACCTTTGCGCGGCCGGACGGCGGTGCGCTGGAAGCCGTCGTGGAGGAAGCACACCCCGATGGACTCCGGAAGCTCCGCTTTCGGGAGGCTGTCGAGCCCTACCTGGAGGTGCTGGGCGCCGTGCCTCTTCCTCCGTACATCCGAGCTCCCCTGACCGATCCGGAGCGGTACCAGACGGTGTACGCGCGTGTGGCGGGGTCTGTGGCGGCACCTACCGCGGGGCTGCACTTCACGCCGAGCCTGATCGAAGCGCTGCAGGCACGGGGCGTCGAGTTCGCCTTTGTGGTGCTGCACATTGGGCTGGATACGTTTCGGCCGGTGGAAACCGAAGAGATCCAGCAACACCGGATGCATGCCGAGTGGTGCCGTGTCCCTGCGGAGGTAGCGGAAGCTGTCCGCGCAACGCGGGCGCGGGGCGGCCGTGTGGTGGCCGTTGGCACAACGGTGGTGCGGGCACTCGAGACGGCAGCGCTGGCTGCGGAGGCCCCGGAACGCGCTCCGGCGGCCTTCGAAGGGTGGAGCCGGCTGTTCATCTACCCGGGCTTTCGGTTTCAGGTCGTGGATGCTCTGATCACCAACTTTCACCTTCCTCGTTCCACCCTGTTGATGCTGGTTTCCGCCTTTGCCGGCCGCGAGCGGGTGCTCGCGCCCTACCGGGAGGCTATCGCCCAAGGGTACCGTTTCTACACTTTCGGGGATGCGATGCTGATCCTCTGAACGCCCGCTGGCGCACGCAGAAAGGAGGAGACGTGAGGCCCTCTTGGGACGAGTATTTTATGCGGATCACCCGGGAGGTCGCGCAGCGGAGTACTTGCCTGCGCAGGCAGGTCGGGGCGATCCTCGTGAAGGACAAGCACATCCTCACGACCGGCTACAACGGCGCGCCGGCGGGGCTTCCGCACTGCGAGCAAGCCGGATGCCTGCGGGAGCGGCTCGGGGTCCCGTCTGGAGAGCGTGCGGAGCTGTGTCGCGGCCTCCACGCGGAGCAGAATGCCATCATCCAGGCGGCCGTGCACGGTGTGTCGATCCGCGGCGCAACCCTCTACAGCACCACCCAGCCGTGTGTCCTGTGTACCAAGATGCTGCTGAACGCCGGGGTGGTGCGGATCGTCTACCAGGGCGATTACCCGGACGACCTCGCGCGCAGCCTGATGGAGGAGGCCGGAATCGAGGTCGTCCGGTGGCAGGATCCGCGCTGAGCAGCGCGCGGTTGCGGTCGAGCAAGGACTCTTCTGGAGGTGGGCTGTGGGGAATGCCGAGAAACCGGTCGTCCTGATCACGGGGGCTTCCTCCGGCATCGGGCTGGCCTGTGCACGATACCTTGCGGACCGTGGCTATCGCGTGTTCGGCACGAGCCGTCACCCGGAAGCCTGCCCCCCAGAACCGTTCCCGATGATCCAGATGGACGTCTGCGACGACGCATCGGTGCTCCGAGGCGTGGAAGCCGTGCGGGAACGCGCCGGACGGATCGACGTCCTGGTGAACAACGCTGGCATCGGCTACGGCGGAGCGATCGAGGATACCTCGCTGGAGGAAGCGCACAGGCAGTTCGAGACTAATTTCTTCGGCGCCCTTCGCCTCTGTCGGGCGGTGCTCCCCATCATGCGGGCGCAGGGAAGCGGCCTTATCGTCAACATGAGCTCCATCGGCGGTCTGATCGGGCTCCCTTTCCAGGGGCTTTACAGTGCAACCAAGTTCGCCCTCGAGGGTATGTCCGAGGCGCTCCGGCTG
>JBMFPK010000055.1:0-10961 GCA_049969155.1 Chloroflexia bacterium
GTAGCGGGCATGGCCCCTTTCGTGGATAATGGAATGCGCCAACAAACCATTGTCCCGGAGGTGAACCATGCCCAAGCCCATGATATGCCTTTCCGCCGCGCTGCGCATTCGCCCGTGCTTCAGCCGCGGCCAATGGAAGTAGTAGGGGCGCTTCGCGAAGCACCCCTACTCCGTGACCGTACTCCTGGGGCTGATCGAGCACGAGGGGCGACACACGCTGCAGGGGCTGCTTTCCAGCGTGTGGGAAAAGGTCAGTCTGTCGGGGCTGTCGCGCTTTCTGGGGCTGTGGCCTTGGTCGCCCGAAGAGGTAGCGCAGACCTGGCAAGCCGATTTCCGGCGGGAGATGGCCGCGGCAGTGCAGGCCGAACATCGTCGCCAGCGGGCCACGCGACCCAAGCGGCGGGGCCGTCCCAAGGCAACCCTCGTGACCGGTTACCTGGCCCTCGACGATTCGGTCCACAGCAAGCCCAAAGGACAGAAGATGGCCGGCCTGGGCCGCCACTACTCGACCACGGAGAAAAAGGTCGCGCCAGGCCACTGTCAGTTTACCAGCCTCTACCTCCTGCTGGGCCGGCGCTGCCCGTTGCTGCCACAGTTGTACCGGCAGAAAGCGGTCTGTGAACGGGAAGGCGTCCCGTTCCGATTTCTGGCGGTAGCGGAGATCGAGAACTTCCAGCCCCCGCCGGACACGCACACCCAAGTGCTGGTCGACAGCTGGTATCACTGCCGGCGGGTGCGGCGGGCGGCGTCCCGCCGGGGCTGGGACCTCAGTGGCGGGCTGAAGAGCAACCGCTGGATCAGGATTAGCACTGCGGAGGGTTCTCCCGAATGGGTGCAGTTGAGCGCCTACGCCGCGAGCCTGGAAACCGCCGACTGGGTCGAGGCCACCTGGCCGGCGCAGGAAGGCGGGCACAAGGTCTACGTCCACGCGGTGCGGACCTGGGTGCGCAAGCTCGGCCCCACCCTGGTGCTGATTACCCGTTCCAGTCTGGACCAGCCGGTGGCGCAGGCCCGCTACTGGGGCAGCACTCTGGTCGACGCCGACGCCCAGACCGTGATCGATATTCTGGCGACGCGCTGGGACGTCGAGACGCTCTGCGAGAACTACAAAGACCTGCTGGGCAGCGACCACTACCAGGTAATGAGCGCCACCGCGATCGTGCGCTTCTGGACGCTGGTGTCCTGTCTGGCCTACTTCCTGGACAAGCAGCGGGCCAGCCTCCAGGCCGAGCGGCCAGGAGAGCACATCACCTGGGGCGATGCCCGTCGCGCGATTCAGGCCGAACATCGACGCAATCTCCTGGTTTGGCTCGAAGACCAGTTCCGGTCGGGTATTACCGCTGGGCAACTCGGTGCTCGCCTGGCGGCATAGTCAAAGTGCAAAGGTAGTGCTCTACTTTTGCTGCGTTTTTCGACGGGTAATCGTAAGAATGCCAATTCGATCTGGCCTAACTGCCCGCTTCAGCAGCCGCCGCGTTCAGCGGCGCGGCTAAGCGGCAGGTCGTTAGGCAGCACTCAAGGTGGTCTGTCAGTTAGGGGGAGAGCCGAGCATGACACTGTTCGAACAGGCAGTGACGGTCCTTAAGACGTTTGCCTTGGGCAAGAGCCTTTCGATCGCGGCCCTGCTCGGATGCTTCGCCGCGGTCTTGGCCGCGTGTGTAACTCCCTCGCAGCCGCGCATCTTCGAGCACGAGGCCTTTGTCTTCACGATCCCGGCCGGCTGGCAGACGATGGAAGAGCTCTCCCAGCGCCCTTCCGCACCAGGGCAGGAATATTACGGCCTCGGCGTACAGGAAATCGTGATGATCCAGTCCCCGGCTAGCCCGGGGAAAGGGAAAGCCTTCTTCGCCGTGGCTTTTGCCCCGCTGGATGATGGGGAAAACCTCGAGGCGCGATTCCGAAAGGCCTACGAAAACGCCGTGCCCGAGCTCCGCGATCTTTCGGAACAGAGATTTCAACGGGGCACGCTGTCCGGGTACGAAGTCACCTACCTGCGCCGCCCGACCCGGGCGGCCAGGCCTTCATACGAAATGTGGCACGCTGTCCGGGTACGAAGTCACCTACCTGCGCCCCTGGGGGGAACCATGGTGGCGATTCCGGGATATCTGGCTGGAGAAGGACGGAACGGCCTATCTGCTTTCTTTCCACACTTCCCCTGACTCGTTCGATGCCTACTCGGACGCTTTCCGCCAGATCCTGGAGAGCTTCTGTTTCAAGGACTGAATGTGATCCCCAGGGCTTGACCGCCGCGTACCCACCCACAGCCTCGTGACGGACCTGCGGAAAAGCATCCCTGTCCGTTGGCGAGGAAAAAGCCCGGGACGCGCAGCCGGCGCTCACCGGGTTGCCATCTGGCTTCCGCTGCCCCTGGCATGTGAAGGGACTCCCTACCGCGCCCCGCGGCTCCCGGAAAACTTAGGCCCGCCCGCGAGTCTCGGGTTCGGACCCCGGGACCTGCTCAGACCTATGCCAGAGGCCAGCCACACCGCCAGGGCCAAGAGCCGAGGTTCTTGCCTCGTTTTTTTCTTAGACGCTCATCCCGGCCCTCTCGTAGAGTGCTGCGAACGGGTTCGTGGGGCCGTGGCCCCGTCCGAGCGCCAGCGAGTGGCGCAGTGCCATGGTGATGAATGCCTTCGCCTCCCGCACGGCCTCCTCCACCCCGAGACCCTTGGCCAGGCCGGCCGCGATGGCGGATGCGAACGTGCACCCGGTCCCGTGGGTGTTGCGGGTCTCCACCCTCGGGGAGGGAAAGAAGGTGAAATCTCGGCCGTCGTACAGCACATCCACGCTTTCCCCGGCCAGATGCCCACCCTTGACCACCACGTGGCGCGGCCCTAGAGCAGCGATCGCCATCGCGGCCCGCTTCATGTCCTCCACGCTCTCGATGCGCAGCCCTGTGAGCACCTGCGCCTCGTGCAGGTTCGGGGTGACGACCAGCGCCAACGGGAACAACAGCCGCACCAGGCTTTCCCGCGCATCCTCCCGAAGCAACGGGTCCCCGCTCTTCGCGACCATCACCGGGTCCACCACCAGGTTGGGCAGATGATGCTCTTGCACCTTGGCTGCGACCACCGCGATGATCTCGGCGTTCGCAAGCATCCCGGTCTTGACCGCGTCCACCCCGATATCGGTCACCACCGCGTCGATCTGCAGCCCCACAAACTCCGCGGGAAGCTCGTACACCCCGAGCACCCCGACGGTGTTCTGGGCCGTGATCGCCGTCAGCACGCTCATCCCATAGACCCCCAAGGCAGCGAAAGCCTTGAGATCCGCCTGGATCCCTGCCCCGCCCCCGGAATCGGACCCGGCGATCGTCAGTGCCCGGCGCATATCCCCCTCCTTACGCGCGAAAATGATCCCAGCCGCCTGCCCGCAAGGGCACGCGAGTTCCATCCGAACGCATGAGGCTCATCCCCTGCTCTGCAGGGACGATCTCGCCGATGATGCTCACCGGCGTGCCGGTCTCCTCCTGCACCTGAAGCGCGAGTTCCTCCGCCCGGTCCGGCGGCGCGGTGAAGAGCAGCTCGTAATCCTCCCCGCCGAAAAGGGCCCACTCGCAAGGGTCTTTGCCGAGCGGCCGGGCAAGCGCCCGCGCGGCCTCCGAGATGGGCAACGCTTCAAGATCGATCCGCACCCCCACACGGCTCATCTCGCAGATGTGGCCGATGTCGCTCGCCAGTCCGTCGCTCACATCGATCATCGCGGTTGCCAGACCAGACCGGGCAATGGCCCTTCCTTCCGGGAGACGCGGTGTGGGGGTCAGGTGACTGTCGTGCAGTTGCCGGCGATGGTCCGGGGCGCACTCCGCTTCCGGTCCCAGGAGCAAGGCCAGTCCGGCGGCAGAATCCCCCAGGGTGCCGGTGACCAGCACTCGGTCCCCCACGCGCGCGCCGGAACGCTGCAGGACGAGCCCCGGCTCGACCTCCCCCAGAAGAAAGACATCGACCACGATGCCGGCCGGCGAGTGGGCCATGTTGCCTCCGACGACCGTCACGCCCCACCGCGCGCACTCCTCCTGCATCCCTTCGTAAAGCCCGTCGACAAACGCTACGTCGGTTTCCTTTGGCAGAACGAGCGATACGAGCAGGTAGTGTGGCAAGCCGCCCATCGCGGCGATGTCACTCACGTTGATCGCCACCACCTTGCGCCCCAGTTGCTGGGGGATGATGCGGCCCTTCAGGAAGTGGACATCTTCCACCTGGATGTCACATGTCGCAAGGAGCAGATTTCGCCGGCCGTCCTCCTCGCCGAGCCGCAGCACCGCCACGTCATCCCCGATGCCGACCACCACCCCCTCGCCCGGCGGAGGCAACCGACGGGCGATGCGGTCGATCAGTCCGAACTCGCCCAGGTCTCGTATGCGCATCACTTCCTCCCGGCTGCGCGCGCCGTTTGCACAACGGCCCGCAGGCGACGGGCCGCATCTTCCACGTCCGGCGCGACCACGATCGCCGAGACGACTGCCACCCCGGCTGCGCCCGCTGCGACCACGGATGCCGCATTCCCCTCGTGGATGCCGCCGATCGCCACGACCGGGATCGTCACGCGCCGGCAGATCTCGGCCAGTGTTTGCAGGCCCATAGGAGGGGCGGCATCGGGTTTCGTCGGTGTGGCAAAGACTGGGCCGGCCCCGATATAGTCCGCGCCCTCCGCTTCGGCCTCGAGCGCCTCCTGCAGGTTGCTTGCGGACACACCCACGATCTTCCCCGGCCCCATCAGCCGGCGTGCGACGCGGGCCGGCATATCTTCCTGGCCCACGTGCACCCCATCGGCATCCACGGCCAGGGCGATGTCCACGCGGTCGTTCACGATGAAGGGGACCCCCGCCTCCCACGTCAGTTCCCGCAGGGCCTGGGCCTCCTGGAGCAGTTGCCGGGTCGACCCCTCCTTCTCGCGGTACTGGACGATAGTCGCGCCGCCCAGGATGGCCGCCCGGATGACCTCTACGTGGGAACGCCCACGCGAAAGTTTGGCATCGGTAATCACATACAGGGTCCAGTCCATCCGTTCCTCCCCTCGGCTTACAGCTCGATGACCTTCGCTCCCGCAAGGATCTGCTCCGCGCTGAGGTTGTAGATGGCGTCGAACAGTGCGACCTTGAAGCTGGCCGGCCCGCAGGCCTGCAGCGCGGCTTGCTCTGCGGCCAAGCCGAAGCAGGCCAGGCCGGCTACCGCCGCTAGCACCCGGTCCGCTTCCACCGCCGCAAAGGCGGCGATCATCGTGGTTGCCGCACAACCGGTACCGGTGATCGTCTTCAGCATGGGGTGCCCGTTGTCCACACCGAGCACGCGTTGTCCGTCCGTCACGATGTCCCTGGGGCCGGTGACGGCGACGGTCACGGCGTAGCGGTGCGCGAGGACCTTGGCCACCTGGACGGGGTCGTCCACCTCCACGACCGTCTCCACCCCCTTGACCACGCCTCCCATCCCCACGAGGGCCCCGATCTCTCCGGAGTTCCCGCGCACCACCGCGATGCGCAGCTCTTCCAGCAGGCGGCGGTTGCTCTCCGTGCGCAGGCTCGTTGCCCCAGCCCCCACCGGGTCGAGGACGATCGGGATGCCCAGCTCGTTCGCCCGCCGGCCCGCGACCCGCATCGCCTCCACCCACTCGGGGCTCAGCGTGCCCGGGTTGAGCACAAGCGCCCCGGCGGCGGAGACCATCTCCGCCACCTCTTCCCTCGCGTGGGCCATCACCGGCAACCCGCCGATGTGGAGCGTCACGTTGGCGGTGTCGTTCATCACTACAAAGTTCGTGATGTGGTGGAGCAAGGGCCGTACCTTGCGCACCCGCTCCCGCAGTTCGGCGATCCGTTCGTTCCACTCCATGGTCAGCGCTCCTTTGTCACCTTGCCCAGAATCCAGTAGACGACCAGGGAAGCCAGGAAACTGGGCACCGAAGCCCCCAGCCACGGCGCACGGTTGGCGATCGCCTGGTAGACAGCGATCCCGAGCCCCCAGACGAGCATCGCCCACACGTTGAAACCGGCCCGGTACCAGTATTCCCCCTGGGGCCGGTAGAGCTCCTCGACTTTGTACCTGCGGCCGCGGAGGAGAAAATAGTCCGCAGCCAAGACGCCGAAAAGCGGGACGAATACAGAGCCGATAAGCAGCAGGAAATTTTCGTACTGGGCGATCGGCACGGTCGCAGCGAGCACGAAGCAGACGGCGCCGATCCCGATCGTGAGCCACCACTGCTGGGCACGCGGGAAGAGGTTCTGGCTCGAGACCGCGGCGGAGTAGATGTCAGCAAACCCGTTGTCCGTCTCGTCGACCAGGATGAGCAGCAGTGCCAGCCACCCTCCGGCGACGCTGAGGATGGCCGGGATGAGGTCGGAAGTCCGAAGAGCGAGCACAAAGAGCGCCCCCAGGGCATAGAACCAGACGTTCGCCACGGTGTAGCCGAGGAAGGTACCCCAGAAGGCCGGCCCCGGACGGCGGGAAAACCGGTTGTAGTCGGCCACGAGGGGCATCCAGGAGATCGGCATTGCCACCACCAGGTCGACCCCTAGCCAGAAGGGGAGATCCCCGCTCCCTGGGCTACGGAGCAAGGCCCCAACGTCGTAGTGGCGGAACAGGTAGAAGGTGAGGTAGATCGTGATCCCGTAGACCAGCCAGATAGCGAACTTTTCCAGCCACTGGCGGACGACCGCAAGCGGCCCTCCCAGCGCGAGCAAGGTACACCAGGCGGCGAAGAAGAAGGTCCACAGGTACACGGCGGAAAACCCGAGCAGGGAGCGGGCAATGGCGTCCGCCGCCTGAGCCATGATGATGATCTCGAAGGCTCCCCAGCCGATGAGCTGCACGATGTTGAGGACCGAGGGCAGATAGGAGCCCCGCAGGCCGAGGACGGGCCGCAGCATGACCATCGTGGGGATCGCATGGTCGCTCCCGACGACGCCGGCCATCGCCAGGAGGAGGCTACCGACGACCGTGCCGATTCCGATGGCCAGCAGCGCCTGGCGGAGCCCCATGCCGGGGACCAGGAGCGTTCCTGCCAACAGTACGAGAAGCCCGACACCCAGGCTGGACCAGAGGGCGAAATAGTCCAGCAGCCTCAGGATGCGGTGCGTATCCGGCACCGGTTCGATCCCCCACTCGGGGGGTGCTTGGATTTTCACGGTGCACCTCCTGCTTGTCGTCCGCTTTTCCGGACAAAAAAAGCCGTCCCCACGGTGCGAGACGGCGATCTTCTAGACCCATGTTTCCCTCCCTACGCTGGTATGACCCAGATCAGGTTCAAAGGGTCGGCGTCGGTGGCAAATGCCCTGGACGCCCTCTCAGCCCGGCTCACCCGGGCTCCCCTGGGAAGGTGCTGTGCTATTTTTACCACAAAACCGCGCTTTTGGCAAGTCCGACACGACCAGCGTGCCCGCCATTCTTGCAGGTGCGATCCAGCAAGCCCGAAGAAGCCTCCTCACAGGCGCACAACTATATCTTGTAGTGGATCGCGATCCCGCAACTAGGGGTGGGCTGCATCTTGACATACCCGCGTTTCCTGACTATAATAGGAACTGGAACCGATAAAGGTACCCCTTTCACACCGAACATCGCACGTGGGGTGCAAAGCCAGCGGTCCGCGTGGTACGTCTCGGACGACCGGGCTGCCGAAGTTCCACTAGCCTGGTCGTCCTTCTGTTTTGACTCGGGGAATTCGATTCGCTTCACAGGGAGACCATCCAGAAAGGAGGCTTCGGGGTAAGCCCGGGATCTTCTCAGCAGCTCCTCAGGGCTGGTCCGTGTTCGTGTATCCCTATGCCCAAAGGGCAAGAAAGGAGGAAAGCGATGGGCTGGGGCAAACGTGTCATGGTGTGGATGCTGGCACTGTGGCTCTGCCTGACGATTGTGGTGCAGGGGATCGGCTGGGGGCCGGGCGTCCCGCCCTAGAGGCGGCCGGCCCCCCAGTTGACGAAAAGCCGTTTCCGGGGTAGACTCTAGGAGGAAAGCGATGGGTTGGGGCAAACGCGTCATGGTATGGATGCTGGCACTGTGGCTCTGCCTGACGATTGTGGTGCAGGGGATCGGCTGGGGACCCGGGGTCCCGCCGTAGGGTGTTTTTCACCCTCCGTGAATCGAGTCGGGTAGCCGGGACAGGCCTGTAGCCACAGTTGTGAAAACCCACGAAACGCCGGATTGGGGGGAAGAGACGCCGGAGCCGAGCCACATACTTGTGGCACGGTAGGTGTTGCAGTAGGGGAAGGACGATCCCTGCGGAAGGGCCCGTGGACATCGTAGCTAGCTTCTGGAGGGGCTGATGAAAAGCCTGCCACCGGCTGTCCGCGCCTATATCGCCGCCGTCGTCGTGCTGGCGCTTCTGCTCCTAGCTTGGCAGTGGAACCGCGAGCCCCTGCGGCTGGATGTTCCTGCGCGGTATTTTCCCTGGCTCTGCGGCGTCCTCCTCGTGGCCGTTGCTTCCGCGCGGCCGATCCCGCTCCCCCGTAGCGCGCACGTTTCCCTCGGCACGGTTTTCGGCCTCTCCGCGATGTGCCTTTTCGATCCCACCTTCGGGTGCACCCTCTTCCTGACCGGCTTGCTGCTCGCCTACCTGTACAGCCAGTATCGCTACCGGCTCTGGAAATGGTACCAGATCGTCTTTAACGTCGCCGCCCAGACCGTGGCGCTGGATATCGGGGCTGAGGTGTACCTGTTTCTCCACCGGGGGGACGTCAACCCGGTCTCCTCGTGGCTGAACGCCTTCACTTTCCTGGTGGGCGGAGCCGTGTTTGTTGCCCTGAACGCGGTGCTCGTCGCGGGGGTCATCGGGCTGAGCGAGCGCATCCGACCTTGGGAGGTCATGCTCCTGAACTACCATGGTTCGCTGATCCAGTTTGTCTCCCACGTCCCACTGAGCGGCATCGTGGTCATCCTCTACAAGGACCGCCCCTGGGCGGTGTTGCTCGTCCTTCTCCCGCTGGTGGCCATCTACCTCTCTTACGCAAACGCCGCCCGGCTCACCGAAGCCTCGCGGAATACGCTTCAGCTCCTCGCGAACCTCGTCGACGCGCGGGACCCCTACACGGCGAAACACTCCCGACGGGTCGCGCAGTATGCGCTCATCATCGCCCGGCAGATGCAGCTCCCGCTTCCCCAGCAGGAGACCCTCTGGGTGGCCGCGACGATCCACGACCTCGGGAAGCTCGCTATCCCCGAAGCGCTCCTGCAGAAGGCGGGACAGCTCGATGCGCGAGAATGGGAACAGATGCGATTGCATCCGGCCACCGGGGCAAACCTCGTCGGAGGCCTGCCCATTCTCCAGGAAGCTCAGGAGATCATGGCATGCCACCACGAGCATTACGACGGCACCGGATACCCGGATGGAAAATCCGGGGAGGAAATCCCCCTTCCGGCGCGTATCCTGGCTGTGGCCGATGCCCTGGACGCGATAACCTCGGAGCGCCCCTACCGCGGCCCGCGCAGTCTTGCGGAGGCCCTGGAAGAAATCCGCACCTGCGCCGGGACCCAGTTCGATCCCCGGGTCGTCGACGCGGTACTGGCGGCGCGGCCGCTATTGGAGGAGGTGTTCCTCTCCGAACGGCGGGAAAACCACGATTCCACGCGCCTGCCCGAGCCGGTCCTAGGAGTGCCCGTGCAGTCCCGACGGAAGGGACGCTAGCTCCATCCAGGCGGCATCGTGCGGTCCGGCCGGCCGCTACACGATCGTGACCGGGCGGTAGACGCCAAAGACCTTGCGGAACACGTCGCAGATCTCGCCCAGGGTGGCGTAGGCCCGCACGGCCTCCAGGATGTAAGGCATCAGGTTCTCAGTGCCCCGAGCAGCGCGTTCCAGCGCCGCCAGTGTCTCCCCTACCCGTACATTGTCCCTCTCCCGGCGAACGCGATTCAGCCGCTCCAGGTGGCGTCGCTCGCTCTCCTCGTCGACGCGCAGCAGCGGGATCTCGAGCTTTTCCTCCATCACATACTCGTTGACCCCGACGATGATGCGCTCCTTTTTTTCGATCTCCTGCTGGTAGCGGTAGGCACTGTCGGCGATCTCCTGCTGGAAAAAGCCCTTCCGGATCCCTTCGATCACGCCGCCGATCTCCTCGATGCGTCGGAAATAGTCGTAGCAACCTTCCTCCATGCGCCGCGTCAGCCACTCGACATAGTAGCTCCCCGCCAGAGGATCGATCGTGTGGGTCACCCCGCTCTCGTGGGCGATGATCTGCTGGGTGCGCAGGGCGATGGTGACCGCCTTCTCCGAGGGGAGGGCCCATGCTTCGTCCAGCGAATTCGTGTGCAGGGATTGGGTGCCGCCCAGGACAGCTGCCAGCGCCTGGATGGCCACCCGGACGATGTTGTTCTCCGGCTGCTGTGCGGTGAGGGTACAGCCGGCTGTCTGGGTGTGGAAGCGAAGCCGCCAGGAACGCGGATCTTGCGCGCCACGCTTGCGCATCTCCCGCGCCCAGATGCGTCGCGCGGCGCGGTACTTGGCGATCTCCTCGAAAAAGTCGTTGTGGGCGTTGAAGAAGAAGGAGAGCCGCGGGGCAAAATCGTCGATCCGGAGGCCCCGATCCAGGGCGGCTTGCACATAGGTGAGGCCGTCTGCCAAGGTGAAGGCGAGCTCCTGGACCGCGGTTGCCCCCGCCTCGCGGATATGGTAACCGGAAATCGAGATCGTGTTCCAGCGGGGCAGGTACCGGCTCCCGAACTCGATGGTGTCGACCACGAGCCGCATAGAGGGCTCGGGGGGAAAGATGTACTCGTTCTGGGCGATGTACTCCTTGAGGATGTCGTTCTGGATCGTGCCCCCGAGGGCCTCCATGGGGACCCCCTGCTTTTCCGCGGTAACGATGTACATCGCCCATAGCACGGCGGCGGGGGAGTTGATCGTCATGCTCGTGGTGACCCGGTCCAGCGGGATTCCGTCAAAGAGCACCTCCATATCCGCCAGGGAGGAGACGGCAACTCCGCACTTGCCGAATTCGCCGGCACAGAGCGGGTCATCGGTGTCGCGGCCGTAGAGTG
>JBMFPK010000056.1:0-10948 GCA_049969155.1 Chloroflexia bacterium
CGATCCATTCGCCATCTCTCCGCGGGTATCGCCGATGCGGCGGTAGTGTAGCATGGGAGGGGGGAGATGTCAAATGCCCTGCGGTTCCTTGCAGCGCGCCTTCCGCTTGCAGGGCCCGTTTGACAAACGGCCGGCCCTGGTATAGTATCAATCCGGATGTATAGATACAGGGATCGTCGCTTTCCTTCGCACCCCCAAGAGGAGGCCGGCATGCTGATCGAGCGCTACGACCTCGAGGTCTTTACACCGCCCTGCGAGCCCGGTGCGGAGCGTTTCAGTGCCATCGCCCGGCTGGTCGTGGACATCCGCGAGGTCCTTCCGTACCTGAACGCAACCCTGCGCGGCGCGGTGTACCATCCCGAGGCACCGGCCCTCTCGTGGACCAAGGCCGGCCACTACGTCGTTTTCCGCCCCTACGAGATCGCGGTGAGCAACGTGGAGGACCGCGATGCGGCAATCCGCGAGGTGGAGGGGATCGTCGCGCTGGTCAACCGCACCTGGGAACGGCGCGACGAGATCACACCCGACCACACGCCGCGCCGCCGGCCCACCCCGATGGAAGTGTACAAGCTTCTCCCCGGAAGCAACTGCCGAAAGTGCGGCCAGCCGACCTGCTTCACCTTCGCCCTGAAACTGGTCGCCGCACAGGCTCGCCTGGAGGATTGCCCTCTCCTCCTGGAAAAGGAACACGCCGAGCGGCTGGCTCGATTGCGCGAGATCGTCATCGAGGCGCCGTCCATCGGTCCACACGAGCGCGGAGGAAGCCGATGAGATACCGACCCCGTACGGTCGTCCTGTTGTTTTTCTTTCTCCTGGCCCTGGTCGGCGGCTGCCGGCAGAAACCGACACCCCAGCCCGCTGTCACGGCGCCCGTGCCCATCGGTCCGCCGGCACCCACCCGGCCGGCTACGGCGGCCCCTCTCCCCATCCCCACGACCGATCGCCCGGCCTTCTCCCTCACCGTACTGCACACCGGCGAGGTCTACGGCGAGGTGCTCCCCTGCGGCTGAGGCGTGCCGAAAGGAGGGCTGGCCCGGCGGGCCACCGCCATCGCCCGCTTCCGGGAACAGGCCGGGAACGAGGTGCTCCTCCTGGACAGCGGCAACAGCCTGATCGCCCCCAAACCCACGCAGACCAGCGACCCCAGCCAAGGGGCCCTCCCTGTGGCCGCGATGAACCGCATGGGATACGATGCAATGGCCCTGGGGCCTAAGGACCTCGGTCCGGACCTGGAGACCGTCCGTCAGCGCTTCCAGGAAGCGGCGTTTCCCATCCTTGCGGCCAACGTTTTCCCTGAGGGAGCCCTTCCGAACCTGAAACCTTACCTCCTGCGCACCGTCGACAGCCACACCGTAGCGGTTGTGGGGCTGACAGACCCCAAGACCGCGCAGCGGGCACAGGCCCTGGGGCTCCCGCTCGCCGTCGAGGACCCCGAAGAGGCACTCCGCCATACCCTGGCTGCCCTGCCCCGAGAGGTGCAGGTGGTGATCGTCCTCTCCAACCTCGACCAGGCATCCACCGAGCACCTGGCCCAGGCCGTCCCCGGCATAGATCTGATCATCGGGATGAACGGCGGACGCCAGGTGGATCCCAAGGCGATCGCCGGGCCGGAAGGGCAGGTCGTGATCCACGCCTCCTACGTCCAGGGCGAGTACCTCGGTGTGCTCACGGTGCAGTTCGATGCGCAGGGGCGGGTGGTCACCTTCAGCGGCCGTAGCCAACCGCTGGATCCCCAGTACGTCGACGATCCCGAGATCGCGGAACTCATGGCCCGTTACGGCGTGCGGCCCTAGGAAAAAGGAGCAAGCAATGGCCGGCCTGTCCTATCGGCAGCTGCGCGTGGGCGAGCATCTGATCGGGCTGACGGGCCTGGAGGAAATCTTTGCCGAGCTCCGGGCTTCCGGCCAGCCTTCGGATCCTTCCCTGATTCCGACGCTACTCGCACAGGCGCGACGCTACAACTATATCCCGCCCGCCGCAGAGGCGCAGTACGGGGAAGCGCTGTTGGAAGCATACCGCCGTTACCTGGAGGAAGGGGGCCAGCCCGCTTCCCAACGTACGGCACGCCTCTGGCGCGGGATCCCCCGCGAACAGGTCCCCTGGTTCCCGACGGTCTATGCGGATCGGTGCGATGGCTGTGGCCGCTGCATCTCCTTCTGCGCCAACGGCGTGTTTGCGCCACAGGGGGAAAAGGTCGGGGTCGTGGAGCCGTTCGCCTGCGAGGTCGGGTGCAACGCCTGCGCGGCGATCTGCCCCAGGGGAGCGATCGCCTTTCCGCCGCTTTCCATCCTGAAAACGCTCAAAGGCTAGCCGTCGCAATCCGTTGGCCACTTCCGGCGTGGCCGGTGCCCCCCGCGTTTTCCCACGGCCGCCTTGACAAGGAGAGGCCCAGGGAGTATAATAAGTGAGAAAGTCATATAAAGGCAGAGGTTCGCTAACGGGAGGACCTATGTGCGATCGGCACCACCGCGAGGATGGGCATTGCTGCCCCGGACCCAGGCGCGTGCGCGGCTTTATGCAGCCGTGGCTCCTGCTGTTGCTCGCCCAGAAGCCGGCCCACGGCTACGAACTGATCGAGCGGCTGACCCAGGAGGAAGCGATCCCGGGAGCGGACCCTGGTCTCCTCTACCGCACACTGCGCCAGTTCGAGGAGGAAGGTCTGGTGCGCTCCTCCTGGGATACCGAGGGGCGCGGGCCGGCCCGCCGCGTCTATGAACTCACCGCGGAGGGTCTGGAATACCTGCACGGATGGGCTGCGACCATCCGCCGCACGCGCGAGCGTCTGGGACGCTTCCTGGCCGAATACGAAGCCCGGTTTCCCTCGCAGGCCGAAAGGAGGTAACGGCAATGTGCGGACACCCACGACACCATGCACCCCACGGCTACGGCTGCTGTTGCGCGGATCCCGGGGCCTGGGGGCCGGCCATCCGCCGGCGCTTTGCCACTCGGGAAGAGCGGATCGCCCGGCTGGAAGAGTACCTCAAGGAACTGCAGGCCGAAGTACAGGCGGTGCAGGAACGCATCGCAGAGCTGAAGGCATCCCGTTAGGCGCAGAGGGGGTCCCCGCTCCCTCCAGGGAGCGGGGACCCAAGGGATCTTTCGGTGGCCGATTCCCGGACGCGTCCAGTGCTGGAAGTCGCCGCGCTTTTCTTGAAACTGGGGGCGATCAGCTTCGGAGGTCCTGCTGCCCATATCGCCCTCATGGAGCAGGAGACCGTCAGCCGACGGGGCTGGCTCACGCGCGAGCACTTCCTGGACCTCCTTGCGGCCACGAACCTGGTCCCCGGGCCCAACGCGGTAGAGATGGCCAGCCACATCGGCTTCGTGCACGCGGGGTGGCCGGGTCTGGTGGCCGGGGGAAGTGCCTTCATCTTGCCGGCGTTTCTCATTACCCTCGCTCTGAGCTGGGCCTACGTCCGCTTCGGGGCGTTCCCTCAAGTGGCGACGCTTTTCTACGGCATCAACCCGGCCGTAGTCGCCGTCGTCCTGATCGCCACCTACCGCCTCGGCCGGACTGCCCTCCGGGACTGGCGCGCCCTGCTGTTGGGCCTGGCCTGCCTGGCGGCTGCCTTGCTGAGGGTCCATGAGGCCCTGTTGCTCCTGGCCGCAGGTGCGGTGGGCATCCTCCTCTACGCACGCGGGAGCCTGCCGAAGGCGCTCGGAGGGATCGGACTTTCGCTGGGGCTGGTAACCCCGAGCCCTTCGGCTCCCGATGGGCGGTTGCTACGGCTGGGCCTCTTCTTCCTGAAAGTGGGCTCGCTCCTCTTCGGCAGCGGGATGGTGCTGTATGCCTTTATCCAGCGCGACGTCGTGGAACGCTACGGCTGGCTCAGCCAACGGCAGCTCTTGGATGCTATCGCGATGGGCCAGATCACGCCCGGTCCGGTGCTCTCCTCGGCCACATTCATCGGCTACCTGCTGGCCGGGCTGCCGGGGGCGAGTGTGGCCACCCTGGCCGTCTTTCTCCCCTCCTTCGCCATCGTGGCCCTGGTAGGGCCGTGGATCCCACGCCTGCGCCGCTCTCCCATCGCACAGGCCTTCCTGCGGGGGGTGAACGTGGCCGTGGTGGCCCTGATTCTCTCCGTGACCATTGCCCTCTTCCGTGCTGCCGTTGTGGATGTCTGGACAGCCCTCATCCTCGGAGGGACCCTCCTCGTGCTGCTACGCTTCCGGGTCGATACCCTCTGGATCGTGCTGGGGGCAGCCGCGTGCGGGTTCGTGCGCTACCTGGTGTTACGCGGATTCTGAGTGCGGCCGGCCTCGAGATCGGAACGGCCGCCCTTTCGGAGTGTTCGCGCCATCGCAGCACAGCACGCTTCGGGTAAAGGAGAGCTCCTGCACCGCCGCGTCCTCTCCCGCGTCTACCCCTCGCGCGCTGAGGTAAGGAGGCACAGTTGAGACGACGGCTCTGGCTGATCCCCCTGGCTGTGCTGGCCTTGCTGTTCGTCGTGCCGCTCCTGGTCCCGGTGCCTCCCCCTCCCGGCACGGTGCCCCCGGAGACCCTCGCGGACCCGGACAGCCGCTTCGTCGAGGTGGACGGCGTCACGATCCACTACAAACGCGCGGGGTCTGGCGAACCAGCAGTACTCCTGCTCCACGGTTTCGGTGCAAGCACCTTTTCCTGGCGCAAAGTGATGGGACCCATCTCGGAGGAAAGGACGACGGTCGCGTACGATCGGCCTGGCTTCGGGCTTACCGAACGCCCGATGCCCGGAGAGTGGTCCGGACCTAACCCCTACGCCCCCGAGACGCAGCCTGAGCTGATGATCGGCTTGATGGACGCGCTCGGCATCGAGCGGGCCATCCTGGTGGGACATTCCGCCGGAGGGACGGTCGCGCTCCTCACCGCGCTGGACTATCCAGAGCGGGTCCAGGCACTCGTGCTAGTCGACGCCGCGGTGTACGTCGGCGGCACGCCCGTGTGGCTTCGGCCCCTCTGGAACACGCCTCAGCTGCGCCATCTGGGGCCACTGTTGCTCCGCAGCATCCGCCGGTGGGGAAGCGACCTCCTCCTGAGGGCCTGGCACGACCCGAGCCGCATCTCACCCGAGCAGTGGGAAGGGTACTTGAAGCCGCTCCAGGCCGAAAACTGGGACCGGGCGCTCTGGGAAGTGGTGCGCGCGAGCCGTCCTCCGGCCCTGGAGCCTCGCCTGAGTCAAGTACGGGTGCCCGTCCTGGTCATCACCGGCGACGACGACCGCATCGTCCCCGCCGCGCAGAGCATCCGCCTGTCCCAGGAACTCCCCCAGGCGCAGCTCGTGGTGCTCCCGGAATGTGGGCACGTCCCGCAGGAGGAATGCCCAGAGGCGTTCTTGGAAGCGCTAGAGCCCTTTCTGGCAACCTGCGCTCCCTCTTCCCGGTAGGCCAGGTAGGGCTCAGCGGACTCACTCCAGCGCGGCCAGTTCAGCACGGAGCCGCTCGAGCCCGGCGCGGAGCGCAGCGACTTCCGCCTCGCGCCGGCGGAATTCCGTGGGAAGCGTCTCCCAGGTCGTTCGGACAGCGCCCGAGGAGAGTTTCCAGTCCTGCAGCCCTGCTGGAGTTCGAAGGCGCGAAAACGCAGCGACGCGAGGCGCGATTCCATTAGCGAAGAAAGCCTCTACCAAGCGGCTAACCGCCGGTAGAGGCTATCAGTCGCCAAGCGACGGTGGGCAAAAACTGCCGGCGAGCCTCATCGCCATTGCGATGGAGTCATAAACCACAATGGTTCACTTGTCAAACAAGCGCGGCGATTGACGTCCGACAAGTCTTGGGGTACTATAGCCTTCGAAGGACGGTAGGTTTTCGGTCCTATTCCTCTGCCCGCGGCAGGAGCATGGTCATGGCGCAACAAGCCCTGGACCCTCAGAAGATGCGGCTTCTGCAGATCTATCAGCACGCCGAGATCACCGAGCACCACATCTATACTCGGTTGGCGCGCACCCAAAAGTCTTCCGAAAACCGCGGGGTTCTGGAGCGCATCGCGGCGGACGAGCTGCGCCACGCACGGTACTGGCGGGAACTCACGGGACATGAAGCGCGGCCGAACTGGCTCCGGGTGACGTTCTACTGCCTTCTGGCGCGCGTCTTTGGCTTCACCTTCGCCGTAAAGCTGATGGAACGCGGCGAGGACCGCGCCCAGCACCAGTACAGCGCGCTCGTGCAGGATATCCCCGGCGCGGAAGCGATCGCAAGCGAGGAGAGCGCACACGAAGAGGCCCTGATTGCGCTCTTGGACGAAGAACGACTGCGCTACACTGGTTCCATCGTCTTGGGGTTGAACGATGCCCTGGTGGAGTTGACCGGCGCGCTGGCGGGGTTCAGCCTGGCCCTCCAGGACACCCGCCTCATCGCGATGACCGGGGCGGTCACCGGCATTGCGGCCGCACTGTCTATGGCCGCCTCGGAATACCTCTCCACGCGCACGGAAAAAACGGAGCGCGAACCGCTCAAGGCCGCCGTCTACACCGGGATCACCTACTTGGCTACGGTCGTCCTGCTCATCCTGCCCTACCTGTTCCTGCGACACTACGGGTTGTGCCTGGCGGCCACGCTGCTCATCGCCATTGGCATCGTCGCGCTCTTTAACTACTATGTCGCCGTGGCTCAGGACGTCCCCTTCCGCCGCCGTTTCCTGGAGATGGCCCTGCTCAGCCTCGCCGTGGCCGCCGTGAGCTTCGGGATCGGCTTTCTGCTGCGGACCCTCTTCGGGGTAGAAGCGTAATGTCCCTCAAGAAGAACGACTATACCCGGGACATCCCGGTCATTGTGTGCTCGGTGCTGAAGGAGCCCCAACTGGCGCTCGCGCTGGGCGCGGAGGCCTATGTGACGAAGCCGGTGACCCAGCAGGCACTCCTGCGGGCTCGCTCCGTGGAACCGCGCGGATTCCACCCCGGAAGCAGGACATTGAGCATCGCCTCGAGCGTGCGCACAATTTCTCCTAGCTGACCCCCCGGATCGGGAGATCTGTATCGGGCCGGCCAGGCAGACGCCCGCGTCGTCCCGACCTTTTACGGAAACGATGATCGCTGGGATGTCGGCCAGCTCGGGGTCGGCAGCCATCTGCTCCAGCACCCCCCGGCCGTCCACCTCCGGCATCACCAGGTCTAGGAGCACCAGGTCCGGCTTCTCGCTGCGGAGCAGACGCAGTGCTTCCTCGCCGTTGTAGGCCTCCAAACACGCCTGGATGGGTACGTGGGTGGAGAGCATCCGCCGGAAGGGGATATCCGCCATCCGCATACCATGCTTTCCTCCGCCACCGGCCAGCGACCTGGACCGGGCGACCGCTGTCGCAAGCTGTGAAGCCGCCGAGCGGCCCACGTTGGGGCACGCACCATCACCCGACCACGCGCAATACCTTCGCCCCCCGCACTCCGCGCCCCTTCAGCTCGCGCAGCGCTCGGTTGGCTTCCTCCAAGGGATATTCCTGCACTTCCGGCCGCAGCCGCATGTCTGCCGCGAGCTCCAGGAACTCCTCCACATCCCGCCGCGTGACGTTCGCCACGCTCCGCACCTCTTTCTCCATCCAGAGGTGCGTGGGATATTCCAGCCGCAGCAGGTAGTCCCGATCCGCGTCCTCTTTGCGGATCGCGTTGATCACCAGCCGGCCGCCCGGCGCCAGGCTGCGGAGGGCTTCCACGACCGGCTTCCAGGCCGGGGTGGTATCGATGATGGCGTCCAGCATCTCGGGCGCCTCGTCGGTCGTGTCACCCGCCCAGACGGCTCCCAGTTCCCGGGCAAAGGCACGCTCCTTCTCGCTCCGCGCGAAAACATAGATCGGGACACCCGGGTACTGGTGGCGCACCATCTGCAGCACCAGGTGCGCGGAGGCCCCGAAACCGGTCAGACCCAGCCGCATCGCCTCCTCCAGCCCGCTCAACCGGAGCGAGCGGTAACCGATCGCCCCGGCGCAGAGCAACGGGGCCGCCTGGACGTCGGAGAACCCCTCCGGGATCGGGTAGGCAAAGGCCTCGGGCACCACCATGTACTCCGCATAGCCTCCATCCGCATCGCGCCCGGTAGCGCGGAACTCGGGGCAAAGGTTCTCCCGGCCCGAGCGACAGAAGCGGCAGCGCCCGCAGGCCGAGTAGATCCAGGCGACACCCACCCGGTCGCCTTCCCGGAACCGACGAGCCCCCGGTCCGAGCGCCTCGATCCGGCCGACCACTTGATGTCCCAGCACCACCGGCAGCCGGGGCGGTGGTGTCCGCCCCTCGATCTCATCCAGCTCCGTATGGCACACCCCGCAGCACGAAACCCGGATGCGGATCTGGCCCGCAGCCGGCTCCGGGATGGGAAGGTCGGCCATCTCCAGCGGGTTCGGGTTCTCCTCCAGGCGGCTCAAGCGCCGCAGCACCATCGCCCTCATCGGCTTCCTCCTTTCCGGCCGCCGCCGGTATGTACGAGCCTTTCCAGGATCAGGACCGCGGCCTCCTTGTCCAGCGGTCGGTTCCCGCTCCCACACTTCGGGCTGTGGATACAGCTGGGGCATCCGTCCTCGCAGGGACACGTCCGTACCGTCTCCAGCGTCGTCTCCCACAGTTCCTCGAGCACCTGAAAGCCCCGCTCCGCGATCCCCACTCCGCCTGGAACGGCATCGTAGATGAAAACCTGCGCCCGTCCGGTGTCCACATGGCTGGGAGTCGAGAGGCCCCCGATGTCCATCCGGTCGCACATCGCATACAACGGCAGCAGACCGATCGCCGCATGCTCCACCGCATGCAGGCCTCCGGGGAGGTCCATCCCCCGCTCCACCGCCTCTCGGCAGACCCACTCCGGGACATCGAACCAGAGCGCGACCGTCTCGAAGGTGTACGCCGGAAGCTCCAGCAGGTACTCCCCGAGCAGCCGCTGTCCAAAGTGCGCGACCTTGCGGTACCCGATGACCTGCTGGGTCACCCGCACGATGCCGAGGTAAGCCTCCGTCCTGCCCACGGTCCGATGTTGCAGCGAGCGCACGATGCGCACGTCGGTGACATCCATCGGTTCGGTGTAATAGTCGGCGTCTATGGAGGCCAGGCGCGCGACCCCGCCCTCCAGGTCCAGATCGACTACCCGGTAGCTTTCCCCCTGGTGCAGGTAGATGGCCCCGGGATGCACCCGGTACGGAGCGCTCACGGCTTCGATCGTCTCGAGCAGTTCCCCTCTCTCGTCGATCAGGTCGAGGCTCTCCCGCGAGGAGGAGCGGATGTTCACTCTCTCCGCAGGGTAGCGCACTTCGCCAGTGTAGAACCAGCGGTTTCCCCGCACCGCAAGTTGCCCTTCTTCCACAAGCGCCCAGGCCACTTCACCCATCCGGGGACCGAAGAAGGCCTCGTCCTCCGAGGAAAGTGGGGCCTCGTAGGCCGCGCAGAGGAGCTGGTCAGCCAGCACGTAGGGGTTCCCGGGGTCGCAGCGCGCCTGCTCGTGCGGCCGGCCGAAGAGCGCCTCCGGATGGCGCATGAAGTACTGGTCCAGCGGGTTATCCTCCCCGATAAGGAAGGAGAGGGCATGCCCGCTGCCCCGGCCGCTGCGGCCGGCCTGCTGCCAGGTTGAGGCGATCGAGCCGGGGTAGCCCGTCAGCACGGTCGCGTCCAGGTCGCCCACGTCGATCCCCAGTTCCAGCGCGTTCGTCGCGGTGACGCCGACGAGTTCCCCATGGAACAGGCCCTGCTCGATCGCCCGCCGCTCTTCGGGGAGGTATCCTGCGCGGTAGGCCCGGATGCGCTCCACATACTCCGGGTGCGTGCGGCTCAGCGCCTCGCGCGCCATGCGCAGCACGAGCTCGGCCACCACGCGGGCGCGGGCGAAGGCCAGCGTGCGGATGCCGCACGAGACGAGTTCCGAGAACAAGAACGCCGCCTCCGCCACGCTCGAGCGCCGCTCGCCGGTGGCCTCGGAGAGGAGAGGCGGGTTCCACAGGACGAAATCCCGGCTGCCGGCCGGCGCCCCGTCCTTCTCCACCACCGCAACCGGCAGCCCCGTGAGGGTGGACAGGTGCTCCGCCGGGTTCGCCATGGTCGCCGAGGCGGCGATAAAGATCGGCTCGCTCCCGTACAGGCGGCAGAGCCGGCGGAGCCGGCGCAGGATGCCCGCGACATGGGAACCGAAGACGCCCCGGTAGACGTGCGCCTCGTCGAGCACCACAAAGCGGAGGGAGGAAAGGAAGTGGCTCCACAGGGTGTGGTTGGGGAGGATCCCCAGGTGCAGCATATCCGGGTTCGTCAGGAGGATCTGCGCCCGCCGGCGGAGCCGTGCCCGCGCTTGCTGCGGAGTGTCGCCGTCGTAGCAGCCGAAGCGCACCGGGGAGGCGAAGCCGCCGGTCAGCTCCTCCAGCACGCGCAACTGGTCCTGGGCCAGCGCTTTGGTGGGGAAAAGGTACAGCGCGCGGGCCTTCGGTTCGCGGAGCAGGGTATCGAGCACGGGCAGGTTGTAGCACAGCGTCTTGCCGCTCGCCGTGGGCGTGGTGACCACGATGTGCTTCCCCTGGCGCACAAGGCGGAGCGCTTCGGCCTGGTGGTCGTAGAGCCGGGTGATCCCCTGCTCGGCGAGCGCCTGCTCCAGCGCAGGGTGCAGCGCCACCTTCTGCCGGGCAAAACGCGCCCGCCGTCGCGGGAGGCGTTCCACGTGGACGATTTGCCCCCGGTAGGAGGGGTGGCGTCGCAGGCGCTCGAGAAAGCCCTCCGTGCTCATCGCGCCGCCCCCCGCTCCGATGCGCCGTACCGCTGCCGGAGGCGGCCCAAGACCGCCGCCAGCTCCTCCGGGAGGGGCGACTCGAACTCCCGGTAGGCCCCGTCCGAAGGGAGGCGGAATCCCAGCCGGTAGGCGTGGAGGAACTGGCGGGGGAGACCCAGCACTCCGGCGCGCCGGCCATAGGTGGGGTCGCCCAGCACCGGGTGGCCGATGTGGGCAAAGTGCACGCGGATCTGATGCGTACGCCCGGTGGCCAGCGTCGCCTCCACCAGCGTGTAGGGACCCAGCTCCTCGAGCACGC
>JBMFPK010000057.1:0-10891 GCA_049969155.1 Chloroflexia bacterium
GTCCATCCGGAAAAGTGCACCGCCTGCGGCCTGTGCGCCGAGGTGTGCCCGTTTGCGGCCATCGTGGCGGAGAAGAAGCAGCCCGCCCGGGTAGTGGAGGCGGCGTGTGCCGGGTGCGGCACATGCGCGGCCGAATGCCGCTTCGGGGCGATCGAGATGCGCCACTTCAGCGACGCGGCGATCCAGGCTCAGGTGGAGACCATGCTCGCGGGGGAGCGGCCGGAGGAAGTGATCGTCGCCTTTGCCTGCAACTGGTGTTCCTACGCCGGCGCGGATCTGGCCGGCACCTCGCGCCTGCAGTACCCGCCGACCGCGCGCCTGGTGCGCACGATGTGCAGCGGGCGGGTCGGCCCGCAGTTCGTATGGCGCGCTTTCCAGCTGGGCGCGCCGGTCGTGCTCGTGTCGGGGTGCCATTTTGCCGACTGCCACTACATCGATGCAAACCGGCAGACGGTGCGACGGGTCGACGCGCTGTGGGATGCGCTGGAGAAGGCGGGCGTGCGCCCGGAGCGGCTGCAACTGGAGTGGGTGAGTGCGGCGGAAGGGCAGAAGTGGGCCGCCGTGATGGAGGCGCTGGAATGGCTGCGCGCGACCGTCACGCCGGAGGAGATCGCGCGAACGAAGGAGGCGCTGGCCGGCCAGCGGGTGCCCTACCCGAAGGTGTGGAAAACCGAGGGACGCCGGGCGGCCTCCTTCCGTTGTATGCGCTGTGGCCTCGTCTGGGAGCAGGAGTACGACCCCTGGCGCGACGAGCGAATGTGCCCTGCCTGTCGCTCGAACAGCGTACGGTGGACATCCCCGCGCGCGTGAGGGAGAAGAGATGGTTCCGCCCGAACTGTACGCTGAACTGCTGGCGCTTGCGTTCCCATTGGGGGCATACCGGGTGGGAGTCGCCGACCTGCAGCAGATCGCCGGGCTGCCCACGGAGCCCGAAGACCTCCTGGTGCCCTTCCGGCGGGGCGTGGCGCTCGCCGTCCGTCTGGACGACGGCATCGTGGACGGGCTCCTTGCCCCGGAAGCCTCCTATCCGGGCGAGCCAACGCCGGCCTACGCGCAGCTGTATGCCGGGGCGAACCGTCTGCTGGATGCGATGGCCGAGCGGATCGCCCGCTTCCTCCGGGAAAGGGGCTACCGTGCCCGGGCGATTCCGGCAAGCGAGACGCTTTCCGGAGAGCGAGGGGCGCTTTCCCACAAAGCAGTGGCCCGCGCGGCCGGCCTGGGGTGGATCGGCCGGAACCTGCTCCTCGTGACGCCGGAAGCCGGCCCGCGGGTGCGCCTGAGCACGGTGCTCACGGATGCGCCGCTTCCGGCGGGAGAGCCGATCGTCGGCTCATGCGGCCGGTGCCGAAAGTGCGTCCATGCCTGCCCGGTCGGGGCACTGCGGCCCGTCCCGTACGAGGACTACCCCGAGCGCGCGGAGGCGCTGGACGTGGAAGCGTGCGCCGCCCGCCTGGAGCAGTTTCACAGGCAGCCGTCCATCGGCCAGCCCGTCTGCGGCATCTGCCTGGCAGTCTGCCCGGTCGGCCGGCCGAAGCGTCCTTCGGCCAGGTAAGCCATCGCGCGCTCTTTTCCCCTCCGGCCAGTGGTTCTGGGGGACCCTTTGCCTGCACCGCAACGCGCGGCCCGCGGAGGCCTCGGGAAGGGTGCCCACACGGGAGCGTTTGCCGCCGATCGGCCGAAAATTGCCTCCGGAAGTACTTGACAAAAGGCTGCTTTCCCGGATATCGAGGTCGAGATCGTCTACTACGCCCTATCCAACGTCTACACGAACCTCCCGCTCGCGCTCACCGCCGGCACCGGCGCCCCGGACGTCTGCCTGGTGGAAAACAGCCACCTGGCCGAGTATGTTCCCAGGGGCGGCCTCCTAGACCTGACCGATCGGGTCCAGCCCTACATCGATCAGATGAACGACTACAAGTGGGCGGACTGCACGAAGGACGGTCGCTACTCTTGCTTGCCCTGGGACTCCGGTCGTGCTCTACTACCGACGCAACGTGTTCGAGAAGGCCGGGCTGCCGTCCGATCCCGAGTCCGTGAGCAACCTGGTCGTGACCTGGGATGACTACCTCGCCGTCTGCCGTACGGTCAAGGAAAAGGCCGGTTCCTACTGCTTCGCCCACAACAAGGCCAACAACTACGGCCGGCTCTACAAAATGGTGCTCTGGGAACGCGGGCTCGGCTACTACGACGCCACCACCGGCGAGGTGACCATCGACAGCCCCGAGAATATCGAAACGCTCGAAATGCTGGGCCGCTTCTGGCAAGAGGACCTCGTCTCCGATTTGCTGGAATGGACCGACCCCTAGTACGCGGAGCTGGCTGCCCAGGCCAAGCCGATCGCCACGCTGGTCGAAGCCTCCTGGAGATCTTTCTCAAGAGCTGGATCGCTCCCGGAACGGCCGGCACGTGGGGCGTCGCCTATATGCCGGCCTGGGAGAATGGAAAGGAAGAGGCCCGATGGAGTTCGTCGGGCTGCAAAACTACCTCCGGCTTTTCGGCGCCGGAGGAAGAGCCTTCTGGCAGTCGATCTGGAACGGCATCGTCCTCTTTTTCCTCTACGTGCCGCTGATGACCTTCCTGGCCATCGTCTTGGCGGTCATCCTGAACTCCCAGAAGGTCTGCTTCTTCCAGGTGTTCCGGACGATGATCTTTGCCCCGAACGTGACCTCGATGATCGCCGCCGGCTTCACCTTCCGGCTTCTGCTCGAAAACAAGGGAGGCCTGTTCAACATCATCCTGGGCTCCCTGGCCCTGCCCGGCATCCCCTGGCTGGAAAGTATCTGGTGGGCACGGGTCTCGCTGTGCCTGCTCGTGGTGTGGGGTGGTTGGGCTACGATATGCTCATCATGCTGGCCGGCCCGCAGACAATCCCCAGGGAGCTGACCGAAGCCGCGCTCATCGACGGTGCCAGCCCCGTGCAGGCCTTTTTCCATCTCGCGATCCCGCTCCTCCGGCCGGTCATCCTTTTCTCGGTGACCCTTTCGATCATGCGGAGCTTTGCCCTTTTCAACGAGGTGATGGCGTTGATCGGTGGAGGACCGATGCGGGCAACGCTGACCA
Source organism: Chloroflexia bacterium (assembly GCA_049969155.1). Classification (GTDB taxonomy): domain Bacteria; phylum Chloroflexota; class Chloroflexia; order DTKN01; family DTKN01; genus DAOTVY01. Next base: position 3,061 of record JBMFPK010000057.1, read on the forward strand.
CCCTCGTGCACATCTACAACGTCGCTTTCAAGGTCCATCAACACGGCCAGGCCTCGGCGATCGTTTACGTCTACTTTGCCCTGATCTTCATCTTCACCTACCTGTACGTGCGGATCTACGGGCGGGAACACTGACGGCGCAAGAGGTGCTCCATGGCGGTGCCATCCCGAAAACTTGGTTCTCTGGCAGCCCAGGTCCTGCTCTACACCCTGCTCATCGTCACCTAGGTCTTTATGATGCTGCCTTTCGTCTGGATGCTCAGCACCTCTTTCAAGCCCCAGGACGAGATCTTTCCTCTGTCCTGGTCTCCGCGCGGATGACGCTGGTCGGCTACCGTTACATCGTCGCCAACCGGGCGCTGCGCGCGCTGCGGAATACCTTCTTCATCGCCGTAAGTTCGACCCTCCTGTCCCTCTTTTTCTGCACGCTGGGCGGTTACGCTAAGTTCCGCTTTCCCGGGCGAGGCGCCCTCTTTGCCTTCCTGCTGGGCACGATGATCATCCCGGGCGCCGTGACGATGGTTCCCACCTACGTGCTGATGGTGCGCTTCAAGTGGATCGATTCCTTCCTCCCGCTCATCATCCCGGGTGCGGCCAACGCTTTCGGCATCTTTTTCATGCGCCAGTACATCAGCACTATCTCGGACGAACCGCTGGACGCCGCATGCATCGACGGCTGCAGCGAGTTCGGGATCTTCAGGCGTGGTATAATGGGCGCGCGAGGAAGGGGCTTTGGCCCCGCTGGATCCAGCTCTTGTATCACACCAGGAGGAAGACCATGGCCAAGAAGGAAAAACTGACGACCCTGGGCGTCATCATCGGCAACCGCGGGTTCTTCCCCGACCACCTGTGCGAAAAGGGGCGGGTGGAGATCCTGCGCGTGCTCGAGGAAGAGGGGATCCGGGCGATCGCGCTGGACCCTTCCCAGACGCCGTTTGGCTCCGTGGAGACGCGCGCCGACGCGGAAAAGTGTGCCGCCCTGTTCCGGGAGCACCGGGAGGAGATCGACGGCATCCTCGTGACCCTGCCAAACTTTGGCGACGAACGCGGGGTGGCCAACACGATCCGGATGGCCGGCCTCGACGTCCCGGTTCTCATACACGCCTTCCCGGACGAAGAGGGCAAGTGGACGGTTGCCGACCGCCGCGACTCGTTCTGCGGCAAGATCTCGGTCTGCAACAACCTCCACCAGTACGGCATCCCCTTCACCCTCACGCGGCTCCACACCGTGGCCCCCGATTCGCCCTCCTTCCGGGAGGATCTGCGCAACTTTGCCGCAACTTGCCGGGTGGTGCGCGGGTTCCGCAACATCCGCGTGGGCGTCCTCGGTGCCCGGCCGGCCGCCTTCAATACGGTGCGCTTCAGCGAAAAACTCCTGGAGCAGGCCGGCATCAGCGTCGAGACGCTTGACCTTTCCGAAGCGTTCGGCCGCGCCAATCGCGTCGGTTCGAACGACCCTGAGGTGCGCCGCAAGATCGAGGAGATTCGCGCGTACGTGCCCACCGAGGGAATCCCCGAAAGCGCGTTGGAACGCCTGGCGCGTTTCGCCCTCGTGGTCGAGCAGTGGATCGTGGAAAACGACCTGGTGGCCACGGCCATCCAGTGCTGGACCTCCATGGAGGAGTTCTTCGGCGTCGTCCCCTGCACGGTGATGAGCATGCTGAGCCAGTCCCTCCTCCCCAGCGCGTGCGAGACGGACATCACCGGCGCACTGGCGATGTACGCGCTGCAACTCGCCTCGGGACGGCCCAGCGCTCTCGTGGACTGGAACAACAACTACGGGGACGATCCCGACAAGGCCGTTATCTTCCACTGCAGCAACTTCCCCAAAGGCTTCCTCCAGCACCCCAGGATGGACTACCAGGCGATCATCGCGGGGACCGTCGGGCGCGAGAATACCTATGGGACGATCGTAGGACGTGTGCCCAGCGGCCCCTTTACCTTCTGCCGCATCACGACAGACGACTACTGGGGCACGATCCGCGCCTACGTCGGCGAGGGTCGGTTCACCGACGACCCGCTGGAAACGTTCGGCGGCTTTGGCGTCGTGCAGATCGAGAACCTGCAGGGGCTCCTGCGCCACATCTGCGAGAACGGCTTTGAGCACCATGTGGCCGTGAACCTGTCGCAGACAGCGGTACCGGTGTACGAGGCCCTGAGCAAGTACCTGGGCTGGGAGGTCTACGGGCACGGGCTCGCGGAGTGACACGCCTGCCGCTCGGCAGCCGGACGATGGCGGCAGGGAATCCCCAAACGATTCCCTGCCGCTCCCCAGGCAACCCCAGGTACTCGCTTGGAGCCCGAAACAAAGAAATGCCTGGAGGTTGCTATGTCGTCCCTCAACCCTGCTCCGCGGCTGCATCTCGGCGCGGCATACTACCCGGAGCACTGGTCCGAGGAGCGCTGGCCGAAGACATCCGCCTGATGCGCGAGGCCGGCCTCACCGTCGTGCGGATGGCCGAGCTCGCCTGGTCCGCCCTGGAGCCCGACGAAGGGAGGTTCGAGTTCGACTGGCTCGAGCGGGTCATCGGCTGGCAGCTGGACAACGAATACAACCGGGTGTGCTACTGCGAGCGATGCCCCACTCTGTTCCTGCGCTACCTCGCGGCGCACTTCGGTTCGCTGGAGGCCCTCAACCGCCATTGAACCACCCGCTACTGGAGCCAGACTTACTCCGACTGGCAGCAGATCTCGCTCCCTGTCGGCTACCACAATCCGGGCCTCCTTCCGGAGTTCAAGCGCTTCGTCACCGAAAGCTACCGCCGTTTCCAGCGACTGCAGCTCGATCTCCTTCGCCCCCACCCGCGGCCCGGGGTCTGCGTAACCCACAACTTCATGGGGTGGTTCGACGGCTTCGATCACTACGCGCTGAGCGCTGACCTGGATCTGGCTTCCTGGGACTGGTACGTGGGCACCGGCCACCACGACTACCTGACCTCCGGCGCAGCTCACGACCTCACGCGCGGCTTCAAGCGGCGCAACTTCTGGCTCATCGAGACCCAGCCCGGCTGCGTGAACTGGGCACCCGTCAACACGATGCTCGACCGGGGGAAGGGACGCGCTATGGCGTGGCACGCGTTCGCCCCGTGGGCGAACGCCGTCCTCTACGGGCAGTGGGGACCCGCTGCCAACAGCCAGGAGCACCACCACGGTAACCTCCTCAATGGCTCGGGACAGCCCCGTCCGTTCTACGAGGAGGTCCAGCAACTCGGCAAGGAATTCCCGCGCGTCTCCGAGTTCCGCCGCGAAGCCTCGACCCCGACCCACGTGGCCATCCTGAACGACTACGAGAGCCGATGGTCCATCCAGTGGCAGTGCCACCATCGCGACTTTGGCCCACCTGAAACACGACTACCGACCCCTGGCCGCACGCAACATCCCTGTCGATATCGTGTCCGCAGACGCCCCGCTCGACGGATACTGCCTGGTCATCGCCCCGGCGCTCATCCTCCTGAGCACATCACGTGCGGCAAAGCTGCAGGAACTCGTCGCACGGGGCACGCACCTGCTGCTGACGGCCCGATGCGGCAGGAAGGACGAGTACGACGCGCTCCTTCCCGCCCGACAACCCGGCTTCCTGCGGGATTGCACGGGGGTGGAGGTCGAGGAGTATTGCGCCCTGGCCGAATCGGTCCCCGTCCAGGGCGATGGGATCTCCGGCAGCGCCACGATCTGGGCGGAGCGCCTGCGACGGCTCTCGAGCACCACGCGGGTACTGGCCCGATACGGCGCTTCCAACGGATGGCTCGACGGACAGGCGGCGGTTGCGCAGCACCCCTTCGGTCTGGGCCGTGTCTATTACGTGGGTGCCTGGCTGAAGTGGCACAAGAGGCACTGCTGGAGCGGATCCTAGCCACAGCCGGCGTGGAACCGATTCTCAGGACCCCGGAAGGCGTCGAGGCGCGGCTACGGGTGAACCTGGCCGGCCAGGAAACGCTGCTGATCATCAACCATCGCCGAACCCCCGCGACTGTCCGCCTCCCCTGGCTGGTGTACGACCACCTCCGTGGCAGTCTTATGGGGAATACCCCCTCCCTGAACAGCTACGACGTCTCCGTGCTCACCCGCGTCGCGACCTCGCGCACCGCCGGTTGTCAGGAACCGGAGCCGATGGTAGAATATACAGATGGTCAGGCCCAACTGGGGAACCTGTGCGCCTAGGAAAGGTGCCCCGGCGCTCCGCGTATGGGACGGTGCGATGAGCCTTCTTGGGATCGACGTCGGCACGACCGGCTGCAAGGCAGCGGTCTTTTCCCTGGAGGGCAAACTTCTGGCGTCTGCCTACGCCGAGTACGACATCTCCCGCCCCCAACCCGGGTACGCGGAACTCGATGCGCCTCGCGTATGGGATTGCATCCAGGGGATCATCCGCCGGGTAGCCGCTGCTTCCGCGGACGACCCGATCCAGGCGGTGGCCGTCTCCTCCCTGGGCGAGGCGATGGTGCCCGTGAGCGAGGACCGCCGGATCCTCGGCCCGTCCATCCTCAACTTTGACCTCCGGGGAGAGGAGTACCTGGAACCCCTCCGGGCTGCGCTTCCGGACGCACAGCTCTACGCGATCAACGGCAACACCTGGGGCAACCACTACAGCCTGCCCAAGCTAAAGTGGCTCCAGGAACACGAGCCGGCGCTCTACGCTCGCACACATCGCTTCCTCCTATGGAGCGGCTTCGTTTCCTTCATGCTGGGGGCGGAACCGACGGTGGACTATTCCCTGGCCAACCGCACGCTGCTATTCGACCTGGATCGGGGCACCTGGTCGGATCCTCTCCTCCGACTGGCCGGCCTGGATGGCGACAAACTCCCCACCCCAGTGCCCTCCGGGACGACGATCGGCACGGTAACGCGCAAGGCCGCAGAGGAACTGGGCCTGCCGGCGGGCACGCCGATCGTGAGCGGGGCGCACGACCAGTGTGCGAACGCCGTGGGATGCGGCGCGATCGAGGAGGGGCAGGCCACTTTCGGCCTGGGTACCTTCCTATGCATCACGCCCGTCTTCCGAGAGCGTCGCGACCCGGCTTTGATGATCGAACGCGGGTTGAACACGGAGCACCACGCGGTGCGTGGCCGGTATGTCTGCTTCCTCTACAACCAGGGCGGTTCCCTGGTCAAGTGGTACCGCGATACCTTCGCCGCGCGGGAACAGGAAGAGGCCGAAAGGACGGGCCGTGACCTCTACCCGGCGCTGTTCGCGGAGCTCTCCCCCGAGCCCTCACCGGTGATCGTGCTCCCCCATTTCGCCGTCACAGGTCCGCCCTCCTTCATCGCCGACTCGTGCGGAGTCATCGTGGGGCTGCGCCTCGAGACCCGGCGGGCCGATATCCTGAAAGGGATCCTCGAAGGCACAATCTACTACCTGAAAGAGTGCGTCGATGCGCTCCCCCCGACCGGCATCGCGATCGAGGACTACCGTGTGGTGGGGGGCGGAAGCAAGTCCGATCTGTGGGTGCAGTTGTGCGCCGACATCCTCGGTCGGCCGATGGTGCGTCCCCGGATCACCGAGGCAGGGACACTGGGAGCCGCGATCCTTGCGGGGGTGGGCGCTGGGGTTTTCTCCTCTTTCCACGAAGCGGTGGAAAGAATGGTCCAGCTGGAACGAAGCTTCGAGCCCGACCCGGGCAGACACACGGCGTACATGCGCCGTTACGCCCACTATCGCGCGCTCTACCCCACGCTGGCTGCCTACCTGCGGAACCTCGTCTCCGGCCGTGCGCCGGAGGTGGGATGGGACCGGCCTGAGACAGAAGCCTCAGACGAACAGGAGTGAGCCGATGGAGGAATTCAGCCGCAAACAGGAACGCATCCGCAACTGGCTGGCCGACGGGAACCTCGACGCTTTCCTGATGCGCCGTGTGAGCAGCTTCGCCTGGGCGACGTGCGGCGCAGCTTCCTACGTGAACACGGCGACCACATACGGGGAAGCGTCCTTGCTCATCACCCCGGCCGGCCGCTACCTGATCACGAACAACATCGAGGCTCCCCGGCTGGAACAGGAGGAGCGCCTCCGGGAACAGGGGTGGGAATTCCGCGTGCACCCGTGGCATCAGGTCAGCGCGGCGGTTGCCGAGCTGTGCCGGGGATGGCGTCTGGGCGCCGATAGCCCCTATCCCGGAGCGACGGATCTCTCCATCGAGTTCGCCCGTCTGCGGGCGGAATTGATGCCGGAAGAAGCCGAGCGCTTCCGCACCTTGGGACGGCTCTGCGCCGAGGCGATGAACGCGGCCATCCGCGCGGTGCAGCCAGGACAGACGGAGTACGAGATCGCCGGGCGGCTCGCCCAGGAGTGCGAGCGCCGCGGGGTGCAGGCGATCGTGAACCTGATCGCCACCGACGAACGGATCTTCGCCTTCCGCCACCCGCTTCCCACCGGGAAACGGCTGGAGAAGTACGCCATGCTCGTGCTGTGCGGGCGCCGCTGGGGCCTTGTCTGCTCCCTCACCCGCTTGGTGCACTTCGGCCGGCTCCCGGAAGAGGTGCGCCGCAAAGCCGAGGCCGTGGCCCGCGTGGACGCCACGCTGATCGCTGCCACCCGCCCCGGTCGCACGCTGGGCGAGATCTTCCGCCAGGGCATGCAGGCCTACAAGGAGACCGGCTTCCCGGAGGAATGGCAACTCCACCACCAGGGCGGATTGGCCGGCTACGAACCGCGCGAACTCGTCGCCACACCGCAATCGATCGAGGTCGTCTCCGCGGGACAGGCGTACGCCTGGAACCCGTCCATCACCGGTACCAAGTCGGAGGATACGATCCTCGTGGGAGACGAGACGAACGAGGTCCTCACGGCGATCCCAGGATGGCCGGAACTCGAGATCGAACTCGAGGGCCGCGTTTGGAAACGGCCGGCCATCCTCGAAATCCTTTGACCATCGCACAGGGGAGCGATGCGAGCAGCACGGTTGTACGGGGCAGAAGATGTCCGCCTGGACGACGAGCCGGTCCCGGTCCCCGGGCCCGGGGAGACGCTCATCCGGGTGAACACGGTGGGGCTGTGCGGTTCGGATCTTCTCTGGTTCTCGCAGGGCGGCATCGGGGATGCATCTTTGCGGGGTCCCCTTGTCCTGGGCCATGAATTCGCAGGGATCGTCGCCTCCGGGGAAGAAAAGGGCCTCCGCGTCGCCGTGGACCCAGCGATCCCTTGCGGGACATGCGATATGTGCCGCAAGGGACATCCGAACCTCTGTCCCCACCTGCGGTTCGCCGGCCACGCAGAGGAGGATGGCGCGCTGCGCGAGTACCTCGCCTGGCCGGCCTCCTGTCTGCATCCTCTGCCCGACCGGCTCAGCGATGCGGAAGGTGCACTCCTCGAGCCGCTCGGGGTGGCCCTCCACGCCCTGGACCTGGGGCGGATCCGCCCGGGGGAGTCCGCCGCCGTCCTGGGCTGCGGCCCCATCGGCCTGCTCCTCGTACAGCTTGCCCGCGTGGCAGGCGCTGCGCCGGTGCTGGCGACCGAGCGGTTGCCCCACCGGCTGGAAGCCGCGCGGAAGTACGGAGCCTGGGCGTTCCCCGCGGACGGATCGGAGGTCGATGCCATCCTGGAAGCTACCGACGGACGGGGTGTGGACGTGGCCTTCGAGGCGGCAGGAGAAAACAGCGCTGTGGAGGCCGCGGTCGCGGCCGTCCGACCGGGCGGTCGGGTCGTGCTCGTCGGCATTCCGGCAGACGATCGCACCGGCTTCCGGGCCTCCGTGGCTCGCCGAAAAGGGCTGACGCTCTTTCTCGTGCGCCGTATGAAGCATGCCTACCCCAGGGCGTTGCGTCTGGTCGAGACAGGCCAGGTGGACCTGCGGGGCCTCATCACCCATCGCTTCCCTCTGGAAAAGTTGCTACACGCG